>NZ_JBFARO010000037.1:21642-70371 GCF_040677125.1 Actinomadura sp. NPDC049382 | reverse complement strand
GCGTGGCTCCCCGCGGGGCCGGCGGTGCCGCCCGAGCTGGCCGGGGACGCCCGCCGCGCGCTCGCCACCCACCCCCGCGCCGTCCGGCTGCCGACCCGGTTCACCGTCGCCGAACTCGGCGCCGACGGCCCGGCCCCGCACGGTCCGTTCCCGCACGGTCTGTCCCTGCATGGTCTCTCCCTGCATGGTCCGTTCTTGCACGGCCCGTTCCTGCACAGCCCGGCCGCCGTGCGCGAGCACCTCGCCGCGTACTTCGACCTCGTCGTGCCGCTGCTGGACGGGCCGTCCCCCGGTGACGTCGCCGCCTACCGGGCGGCGGCGCGGCTGCTGCGCGACGGCACGCGGCGCACCGAGGTCGCCGTCCGCGGCCGCCGCTTCCGGGTGGTCCGCGTCGAGTACGTCGTGCGCCGCGGCCCGGACGGCCCCGAGCCGCCCCGGCCGTCCGAGCGCGACCTGGAGGAACCGGTCACCGGCCGTCTCCCTCGCTGACCGGGAGGCCGCGCTGACCCGGCCCCGCGCTGAACAGGAGGCCGCGCTGAACCGGAGGCCGCGCGGGCCGGGGGAGGAGGGGTAGCGTGGCGGGCGATGAAGGGATTCGCGCGGCGGGAGTTCCAGCTCGTCCTGCTCCGCCGCATGGCCGACTACCAGCCCGGCATGGTCGAGGACGCGATGCGCGCGCTCGGTGCGTCCCGCACCGAGATGCGGGAGGCCAACGCACGCTGGCAGCGCATCCTGCGGTCCCGGACGTTTCCGCGCGGCATGCGCCGCTACGAGGCCGTCCTCGGCCCGCCCGCCGGCACGGCGGAGCGGCGCGTCGGCGACGTCGCCTGCGCGACCGCGTGGTGGCCGCCGCTGCCGCTGTGGCCGGGGCTCCGCTTCGAGATCATGATGGCGCCGGACGGCTCGGTCGTGCAGGAGTGGCTCGTCCGGGACGACGCCGCCCCCGTGCCGCGGCTCGCGGGCGTCGACGACCTCGTCCCCTGGTCGTGCGTGGTGGGGGACGTCGACGCGCGGCTCGGCGCGGTGGCCCACCAGGACGGCGACGCGCCGAGCCGCTGGCACGCCACCATCACGCTGCCGGACGGTGACCGGTATGTCGCCCATTTCGTGTGGGGTCTCCTCCAGACGGTGGTGAGCGTCTGAGACCGCTTTGAGCGATCTTGGCGATTCCGGACAGCGCAGATTGCGCGCCCCTCCCTACGGTGGGGGCATGCGACCTGTCAGAGGCCGGCGATGCCCGAGGTGACCTCCTACGCCCCGGGCTTCCCGACCTGGGCGGAGCTGGCCAGCCCCGACCCGGAGACCTCGAAGCGGTTCTACTGCGACCTGTTCGGGTGGCACTCCTACACGCTGACCGTCGACATCGGCGACTACGAGATCTTCACCCTCGGCGGTGTCCAGGGGCCGGAGGTCGGCGGGATGCAGGCCCTCGCCGACGACACCCTGCCCTCGTCCTGGACGTGCTACTTCCGCAGCGACGACGTCGAGGCGTCGGTGGAGGCCGTGCAGTCGGCGGGCGGCCTGGTCCTGGTGGAGCCGACCGACATCGCCAACCTCGGGCGGATGGCGCTGTGCTCGGACCCGGAGGGCGCCGACTTCGCCTTCTGGTACCCGTACCACCTGCAGGGCGCCGGGGTGCAGGACGAGCCGTCCGCGATGTGCTGGGTGGAGCTGGCGTCCCGCGACGTCGAGCAGGCGCGCCGCTTCTACGGCGAGGTCTTCGGCTGGCGGCCCGTGGACCGCGACTACTACACCGCCGGCTACACCGACTGGAAGATCGGCGACTGGTCCGTCGCGGGCATGGTGCCGATGGGCCAGCACTGGCCGTCCGACTACCCGCCCCACTGGATCCCCTACTACTGGGTGGCCGACTGCGACGAGGCCGCGACCAAGGCCGTCGAGCTGGGCGGCCGGGTGCGGGTGCCGCCGAGCGACATCGAGCTGGGCCGCTTCGCCATCATCACCGACCCGACCGGCGCCCGGCTGGCCTTCATCGCCCCGACCATCCGCGACGTCACCGAGACGCGGACGCGGCCCTGACGCCCCGGCTCCTCAGCCCGCCCCGGCGCCTCAGCCCGCGTCGGGGGCGTGCAGCCGGCCGAGCAGCATCAGCACCAGCTCGTCGATGACCTCGTCGAGGGTGGCGTCGACCCAGCCGGCGCTCCAGTCGTGCAGGAGCCCGTTGATGCTGCCGATGAAGGCGGTCGCGGCGATCCGGTAGTCGCGGTCCGGGATCTCGCCGCGCGCGGCGGCGGCCGCCGCCTCCGCGCAGATGAAGTCGACCCAGCCGGCGCGGCGGGTGAGGCGCTGCCGGTTCAGCCGGGGGCTGACCCCGACGATCTCGACGAAGGCGATCCGGATGCGGGCCCGGTCGGCGGTGACGGCGGCGGCGTAGGCGCGGAAGAGCCGGGCCGTGCGCGCGGCGAGGCCGAGGCCCTCGACGGACGGCAGCGCCTCGACGACCGCGCGCTCGGCGGCGTCGTTGACCTCCAGGTGCAGTTCGGCGAGCAGGTCCTCCAGGGTGCGGAACTCCTCGTAGAACTGGCGGGTGGACAGCCCGGCGGCCTCGCTCAGCGCGGCGACGGTGGTGCCGCGGTAGCCGGGGCCGCGGCCGAACATCTCCAGCCCGGCGTCCAGGAACCGGCGGCGCCGCTCGGCGCGCCGCTCGGCCGCGGACCGGCCGCCGTACCGGCCGGTCGGACTCGCGCGCCTGCCCGCCACGTCGCTCCTCCCCGCCCCTCGGATCGCATTTTCCCCCATCTTGGGTCTTGTGTCGCACATCACCCTGCATTACTGTCCAGTAACCAAGTCGGAACACGGTCGTTTTCAGACCGAGGCACACCCCCGCAGGAGGACGCGATGCCTTCCCGACGTCTCCGCCGACGCACCGCGCTGCTCGGCTGCGCCGTGCTGGCGGCGACCGCGATGACCGGCGCGCCGCCCGCGCAGGCCCGGCCGGCCGGGGCGCCGGCGCTGCGCGACGTGATGGCCGTCGGCAACGGCCAGGGCGGCACCGTCAGCTTCATCGACACCGCCACCTACCGGAACCTCGGCTCCATCAACGTCGTCCCGGACCTGCAAGAGCGCCTCGACTCGATGAACATCGTCGAGCGGATCGGCTACGAGGCCGTCAACGCCGCGCAGGGCTACCGCAAGCTCGTCGACGACATGGCCGTCTCCCCGGACGGCACGACCCTCTACATCTCGCGCGGCGTGCTGTCGGACGCCGTCGCGTTCGACATCGCCACCAAGAAGATGCTGTGGCGGCACAAGACCGAGGGCTTCAAGGCCGACCACGCGGTGCTGTCGGCGGACGGGAGGCAGTTCGTCGTCTCGGCCACCACCGCGAGCAAGGCCGAGGTCATCGACACCGCCACCGGGAAGCTCCTGACGAGCTTCGCCACCGGCGCCTACCCGCACGCGAACGACTACTCGCCCGACGGGACGGTCCTCTACAACTCCAGCATCGGCGTCACCTCGCTGCCGAAGCTGCTGAACGGCCTCAAGGGGTCGAGGGCCGTGACGGCGGTCGACGCGAAGACGTTCAAGCCGCTGCGCACCTACACCTTCGAGTACGGGATCCGCCCGGCGGTGTTCACCCGCGACAACAGGACGATGTACGCGCAGCTGTCCTACCTCAACGGGTTCATCGAGTACGACCTGGCGGCCGGTAAGACCACCCGGACGGTGAACATGCCGTTCAGCGACAAGGCCGCCAAGATGAAGCCGGACGACTACCCGCAGAACTCCGCGCACCACGGCATGGCGATGAACGCCGACGAGTCCAAGCTGTGCGTGGCCGGGACGATCGACGACTACGTCTCCATCGTCTCCCGGCCCGGCCTGACCACGGACGGGACCGTCCACTACGCCACCGACGCGCTGCCGTACTGGACGCAGACCAGCCCCAACGGCCGCGACTGCTTCGTCTCGCTCGCCGAGGACGACCAGATCTCCGTCGTCGACTACCGCACCGCCAAGGAGGTCGCCCGCATCGACGTCGGACGCTTCCCGCAGCGGGAGCGGGCCGCCAAGCTCACCCCGGCCGCCCTCGCCGGCCTGGACCCGGCCAAGGGCTGACCCCCGGCGGGCCCGTCTCCGGGGCCGCCCCCCGGGCCCGCTCCGAGACCGGCCGCCGCGCGCCCCGCCGCCACCCACATCCCGGCGGGCCGCGCGGCGGCCCCATGATTGGGCGCGCGGGCGCGGGGAACCGCCATGCGATGCCGACCGGAGGACTTCGTAGCCGGCTGCTGCCCTTCGCGGGGCGCCGCTACTGGGCGGAGCGGGCGAGGCTGACCGCCAAGGCCGTCGTCGCGGCCGTCGTCGCATGGCTGATCGCCAAGTACCCGGTCGGGCATCCGCAGCCGTACTTCGCGCCGCTGGCCGCGCTGCTCGGGGTGTACCCGTCGGTGGTCCGGTCGGTCCGGGAGAGCGTGGCGTACGGCGCCGGGTTCGTGATCGGCGCCGGGCTCGCGATCCCGGTCGGGCTGCTGCTCGGCCCCACCACGCTCGGCATCGCGGTCGTGCTCGTCCTGGCGATGATGGCCTCCGGGTGGCGGCGGCTCGGCGACCAGTCGTCCCAGGTCGCGTTCACCGCGCTGTTCGCGCTGCTGCTCGGCGGCCACGAGGTCGTCGGCTACACGCTGCCGCGGCTGGGCGACGTCGCGCTCGGGCTGGCGGTGGGCCTGATCGTGAACGCGACGCTCTTCCCGCCGCTGTACCTGCGCCGCGCCGAGTACGCCGTGCGGGAGGTGCGGGACGCGCTCGCCGACGCGCTCGACGCCCTCGCCGGCGAGGCCGCCGAGGAGGAGGGCGGCCGGGCGCGCTGGGACGAGCGCGAGACGCGGCTGGCCAGGGTGCAGGAGGAGGCGCGGTACTCGCTGGAGCAGGGCGAGGAGAGCCTGCGCGCCAACCCGCGCGCGAAGCTGCGCGGCTACCCGCTGCGCTGGCAGGGCCACCGCGACCGGTGGCCGGCGCCGCGCGAGCTGAACATGCTCGACCAGACGGCCGCCTACGCCCGGTCGATCTCCGGGACGCTGCGCCAGCTCGACGGGGACGGCGAGGACGCGGCGGAGCCGGGGCTCGGCGCGAGGTTCCGGCGCGGCTACGCCGACCTGCTGCGCGGCCTCGCCGGGATCGTCTGCGAGCTGCCGGGGACGCCGGAGGAGGAGGCGCTCGCCGCGGTGGAGCGGATCCAGCGCCGCCTGGAGGAACCGCACCTCGGGCCGGGCACGGACGCCCCCGGACTGTGGGACCCGCAGAAGGAGCTCCTGCGGCTGAGCCGGCTGCTGCTGGACGGCCTGCGCGCACCGGGCTAGCTTGTCCGCAGAATTGTTGACAATTTGGGTGACAAGATGAAGAGTGCGACCCATGAGTCCTTCCGCCTCGTCCGGCCCCCTCCTCGTCATCAGCGCCCACGCGGGCGACTTCGTCTGGCGCGCCGCTGGCGCGATCGCGCTGGCCGCGGCGCGCGGCGACCGCGCCAAGGTCGTGTGCCTCAGCTACGGCGAGCGCGGCGAGTCCGCCCGCGCGTGGCGCGAGGGCAAGCGGCTGGAGGAGATCAAGAGGCTCCGCCGGGACGAGGCCGAGGCCGCCGCCGCCGAACTGGGCGCCGAGATCGAGTTCCTGGACGCTGGCGACTACCCGCTCGTGGAGTCGCCGGAGCTGGTCGACCGCCTGGTCCGCGTCTACCGGGACGTCGAGCCGGCCGTCGTCCTGACCCACACCCTCGCCGACCCCTACAACGGCGACCACCCGGCGGCCGCGCGGATGGCGCTGCAGGCGCGCGTGCTCGCGCAGGCGATCGGCTACGACGCGCCGGGGGAGCCGCTCGGGGCGCCGCCGGTGTTCTTCTTCGAACCGCACCAGCCGGAGCAGTGCGACTTCAAGCCGAACGTGCTGCTCGACATCACCTCCGTCTTCGACAGGAAGCGCAAGGCGATGGAGTGCCTGCCCGCGCAGGTCCACATGTGGGACTACTACACCGACCTCGCCAAGCGGCGCGGCGTCCAGCTGAAGCGCAACGCGGGCCCGAACCTCGGGCTGCCGCACGACACCCGCGCCGAGGCGTTCGTCCGGCTGTACCCGCAGACCACGACGGAGCTGGCATGAGGACCGTCGTCGTCACGAACCCGCCGCGCGCCGACGCCGCCGCGGTGGACGCCCTCGCCGGGTACGGCGTCGCGACCGTCCACGAGGCGATGGGCCGCACCGGCTACCTCGGCCCGTCGATCCGGCCGGTGCACCTCGGGTCGCGCGTCGCCGGGACGGCGGTGACCGTCCTCGCGTGGCCGGGCGACAACCTGATGATCCATGTCGCGGTCGAGCAGTGCCGCCCCGGCGACGTGCTGGCGGTCACGACGACCTCGCCGTCCACGGACGGCATGTTCGGCGAGCTGTTCGCGACCGCGCTCCAGCACCGGGGCGTGCGCGGGCTCGTCATCAACGCGGGCGTGCGGGACGTCGCCGACCTGCACGCGATGGGCTTCCCGGTCTGGTCGGCGGCCGTCAGCGCGCAGGGCACGGTGAAGGCCACGCCCGGCGCGGTGAACGTGCCGATCACCATCGGCGGGCAGGTCATCCGGCCGGGCGACGTGCTGCTCGCCGACGACGACGGGGTCGTCCGCGTCGCGCGGGAGTCCGCCGCCGAGGCGGTGCGGGCCGCGCGGGCCCGCGAGGAGAAGGAGGCCGCGACCCGCGCCGCCTTCCAGCAGGGCGAACTCGGCCTCGACCGGTACGGGCTGCGGGCCCGGCTCGCCGGGATGGGCATCGAGTACGTCGACCACGCCGACTACATCGGGCACGGGGACGCATGAGCGGCGTGCGCTGCATGCTGATGCGGGGCGGCACGTCCAAGGGCGCCTACTTCCTCGCCGGGGACCTGCCGTCCGACCCGGCCGAGCGCGACGGCCTGCTGCTGCGCATCATGGGCACCCCCGACCCGCGGCAGATCGACGGCATCGGCGGCGCGCACCCGCTGACCAGCAAGGTCGCGATCGTGTCCCGGTCCGCCGGCCCGGACGCCGACGTCGACTACCTGTTCCTCCAGCTCGGCGTCGAGGAGCCGGCGGTCTCCGACCGGCAGAACTGCGGGAACCTGCTCGCCGGCGTCGGCCCGTTCGCCGTCGAGCGCGGGCTCGTGCCGGCGGGCGGCGACTCGACGCGCGTCCGGATCCGCATGGTCAACTCCGGCGGCGTCGCGACCGCGACGTTCCCGACGCCGGGCGGCGCCGTCGACTACGCCGGCGGCACCGCGATCTCCGGCGTGCCCGGCACGGCGGCGCGGATCGACCTCGACTTCGCCGGGACGGCGGGCTCGGCGTGCGGGGCGCTGCTGCCGACCGGCCGCGTCCGCGACGTGGTCGGCGGCATCGAGGTCACCTGTATCGACAACGGGATGCCGGTCGTGGTCGCCGCCGCCTCCGACCTCGGGGCCACCGGCTACGAGACCGACCTGTCCCACATGCGCGACCGGATCCAGGCGCTGCGGCTCGCGGCGGGCGAGCTGATGGGCCTCGGCGACGTCGCGGCCAGCTCGATCCCGAAGACGACCCTCGTCGCGCCGCCCCGCGACGGCGGGACGATCTGCACCCGCACGTTCATCCCGCTGCGGATGCACGCCTCGATCGGCGTCCTCGGCGCCGTCACCGTCGCCACCGCGCTGCTGCTGGACGGCGCCGTCGGCCGCGACCTCGCCGAGCTCCCGCCGCCCGGCGCCCCCCTGGGCATCGAGCACCTGGCCGGCCGGCTGGACGCGGCGGTCGAGCTCGACGGCACGGCCGTCCGGCGCGCCGCCGTCGTCCGGACCGCGCGCAAACTCTTCGACGGAACCGTCTTCCCCCGGAGTTCCCCATGAGCGTTGAGCACGAGATCGCCCACGTCGCGCACGTCGAGCTGCTCACCCCCGAGCCCGAGAAGAGCCTGTGGTTCTTCACCCGCGTCATGGGCCTCACCGAGGTCGGCGCCGAGGGCGACTCGGTGTACCTGCGGACCTGGGACGACTACGAGCACCACACCCTCAAGCTCACCGCGCACACCACGTCCGGCATCCGGCGGACCGGGCTGCGCGCGTCCTCCCCGGAGGCGCTCGACCGGCGCGTCCGGGCGATCGAGGACGCGGGGCTCGGCATCGGCTGGCGGGACGGCGACCCCGGCCTCGGCCCGGCCTACGTCTTCCGCGACCCCGACGGGCACGAGCTGGAGATCTACTGGGAGTCGGAGTGGTACGAGGCGCCGCCCGAGCTGGCGCCGTCGCTGAAGAACCAGGCGCAGGCGTACCCGGCGATGGGCGTGTGCGTCCGCCGCCTCGACCACGTCAACTTCCTGGCCGCCGACGTCGAGCCCAGCACCGGCTTCGTCCGGGACGTGCTCGGCGCGCACCCGACCGAGCAGATCCGGCTGGACGACGGCACCATCGGCGCGCGGTGGCTGACCTTCACCAACAAGTCCTACGACCTCGTCTACACGCGGGACTGGACGCGCGGCAACGGCCGCCTGCACCACATCGCGTTCGCGACCGACACCCGCGAGGACATCCTCCGCGCCGCCGACATCTTCCTCGACAACGGCGTCTTCATCGAGACCGGGCCGCACAAGCACGCCATCCAGCAGACGTTCTTCCTCTACGTCTACGAGCCGGGCGGCAACCGCGTCGAGCTGTGCAATCCGTGCGCCCGGCTCGTCCTCGCGCCCGACTGGAAGACGATCACCTGGACCGAGGCCGAGCGCGCGAAGGGCCAGGCGTGGGGGCTGAAGACGATCGAGTCGTTCCACACCCACGGCACCCCGCCGGTCGGCTAGGGCACCGCCGGGGTCATCCGGCGAGGCGGCGCAGCAGGTCGCGGCTGGCGGCGGCCATCGCGGGCGGGACGTCCAGCTCCGCCAGCATGGTCGCCGCCGCCTCCATCTCGGCGGCGCGCCGGACGGCGTGCTTGCGGGTGCCGCTGACCAGCCGGTCCACGGTGTGCTCGCCGGCGGCGGTCAGCTCCTCGACGATGTTCGCGCGGAGCCAGTCCTCGCAGCCGGCGGCCCGCGCGGCTTCGAGGGCCTCGACGACCGCCCCGGCGAGGCCCTTGAAGAACACGCTGCGCAGCAGCTTGCGCTCCGCGGCGAGCCCGGCGGGACCGTCCATCACCTGGACATCGGCGCCGAGCGGGCCGAGGACGTCCGCGACCCGGTCGGCGCCGGCGCCGCTGACCAGCAGCGGCGTGCGGAGCCCGCGCCCCGGCACCGGCGCCATGATCGCCACGTCGGCGAACCGGACGCCGCGCTCCCGCGCGACCGCGTCGAGCTCCCGCTTCAGGCCGGGGGAGCCGGTGTTCAGGTCGGCCCAGACGGCGCCGTCACCGACCGCCCCGGCACCGGCCCTGAGCGCGGCGGCGGCGTCGTGCGCGCTGTTGACGCTCAGCACGAGATCGGCCCCGGCCGCGGCGTCCGCCTCGCCCCGGCAGGCCGTCATGCCGTCCGGCGCGGGGACGGCCGGGTCGTAGGCCCGCACGGCCGCGCCCGCCGCGGCGAGGTCGGCCGCGATGGCGCCGCCCGCCTCGCCCAGTCCCAGTACGGCGACGATGGGCATGCCGCTCTCCTCCCTGCCGAGATGTCCCGCACCGGCTACCCTAGATCAGCGACAAAAATGGCGACAATCCGGGAGTGCCGGTGTCCGACGTGGTGAACGGGATCCGCGAGGCGATCCTGAGCGGCCGGTTCGTGCCGAACCAGCGGCTGATCGAGGCGGACCTGTCCGAGGAGTTCGCCGCGAGCCGCGCCGGGGTCCGCGCGGCCCTCGCCGAACTGGCCGGCGAGGGGCTCATCGAGCGCGTGCAGAACCGCGGCGCCCGCGTCCGCGCGGTGTCCCTGGCGGAGGCCGTCGAGATCTCCGAGGTCCGGATGGTGGTCGAGGGCCTGTGCGCCGCGAAGGCCGCCGCGCGCGCCACCGCCGCCGACACCGCCGAGCTGCGGGAGATCGGGGAGGAGATGCGCGCCGCCGTGGCGTCCGGCGACGTGCTCGGCTACTCCCGGCTGAACGAGCTCCTGCACCGCCGCGTCCGCGAGATCGGCGGGCAGCGGACGGCGGCCGGCGTCCTGGAGCGGCTGCGCGCGCAGAACGTCCGGCACCAGTTCCGGCTGGCCGTGCACCCCGGCCGGCCGCAGACCTCGCTGCCGCAGCACCTGGACATCATCGAGGCGATCGCCGCCGGCGACCCGGACGCCGCCGAGCGCGCCGCCCGCGCCCACCTGCGCAGCGTCATCGAGACCCTCCCCGAGGTCGAGCGCGGCACCGGCCCCTGACGGGAAAACCCCTCGCGCCCGCGCGGCCCCGGCGGTTACCGTCGCGGATGCCGCGAAGGACGATCTTGTCCCGCGGCGGTCGTCATCGAGCGAAAAGGAGGATCCCGATGACAACCACCGCCCTTGCCCTCGCCAAGGTCCGCAACATCGGGATCATGGCGCACATCGACGCCGGCAAGACGACGACCGCCGAGCGGATCCTGTTCTTCACCGGCGTCTCCCACCGGATCGGCGAGGTCCACGACGGCGCCGCCGCGCTCGACCACCTCAAGCAGGAGCGCGACCGCGGCATCACGATCACCTCGGCCGCGACGACCTGCCACTGGGACGGCCACACGGTCAACCTCATCGACACGCCGGGCCACGTCGACTTCACCATCGAGGTCGAGCGGTGCCTGCGCGTCCTCGACGGGGCCGTGGCCGTGTTCGACGGCGTCGCGGGCGTCGAGCCGCAGTCGGAGACGGTGTGGCGGCAGGCCGACCGGTACGGCGTGCCGCGCGTCTGCTTCGTCAACAAGCTCGACCGCGCCGGCGCCGGCTACCACCGGTGCGTGGACATGATTCGCGAACGGCTCGGGGCCGTGCCGCTGGCCGTGCAGCTGCCGATCGGGGCCGAGGCCGGGTTCGAGGGCGTCGTCGACCTCGTCGCCATGCGGGCCCACGTCTGGCCCGATGAGCGGCACACGGTCGTGGACGTCCCGTCCGACCTGGCCGAGGACGCGCGGCGGTGGCGGCGCGCGCTCGTCGAGACGGTCGCCGAGCACGACGAGCAGGCCATGGCGCTGTACCTCGACGGCGTCGAGCCGTCCGAGGAGCAGCTCCATGCCGCGATCCGCCGGTTGACGGTCACGTCGGCCGCGACCCCGGTGCTGTGCGGCAGCGCGTTCAAGAACAAGGGCGTCCAGCCCCTGCTGGACGCGGTGGTGCGGTACCTGCCGTCGCCGCTGGACGTCGCGCCGGTCTCCGGCGGGACGCCGGTCTCGGACGAGGCGCCGCTGGCCGCGCTCGCGTTCAAGGTCGTGACCGACCGGCACCTGGGCCGGTTCACCTTCGTCCGGATCTACTCCGGACGCCTGGAGCCGGGGGACGCGGTGCTGAACGGCGCCAAGGGCCGCAAGGAGCGGATCGGCAAGATCTACCGCGTCCACGCGGACAAGCGGGTGGAGATCGGCGCGGCGGGCGCGGGCGACATCGTCGCCGTCATGGGCCTCAAGCAGACCGCCACCGGCGAGACGCTGTGCGACCCCGCGCACCCGGTGGTCCTGGAGTCCATGGACTTCCCGGCCCCGGTCATCGAGGTCGCGATCGAGCCGAGGTCCCGGGGCGAGGTGGAGAGGCTGGGCGCGGCCGTCCACCGGCTGGCGGAGGAGGACCCGTCCCTCCAGGTCCGCGACGAGGACGGGCAGACCGTCATCGGCGGCATGGGGGAGCTCCACCTGGAGGTCCTCGTCGACCGCCTGAAGGAGGAGTTCCATGTCGAGGCCAACGTGGGCCGCCCACGGGTCGCCTACCGCGAGACGATCCGCAGGGCGGTCCCGCGGGTCGACCTGACGCACCGCAAGCAGACGGGAGGCAAGGGCCAGTACGCGAAGGTGCAGATCGCCCTCGAACCCATCGAGGACGGGTACGAGTTCGTCAACCGGATCACCGGCGGGCGGATCCCGAAGGAGTTCGTCCCGTCCGTGGACGCGGGCTGCCAGGAGGCGCTGCGGACCGGCACCGTCGCGGGCTACGCGATGACGGGCGTGCGGGTCGTCCTCACCGACGGCGACTTCCACCCGGTCGACTCGTCCGAGCTCGCCTTCAAGATCGCCGGTTCGCTGGCGGTCCGGGAGGCGCTCCGGCGCGCGTCCCCGGTGCTGCTCGAACCCGTGATGACCGTCGAGGTCACCACGCCCGAGGAGCACCTCGGCGCGGTCATCGGCGACCTCAACGGCCGCCGCGGCCGGGTCGAGGGGACGGGCGAGCGCGGCGGCGCCCGGACCGTCCAGGCTCTCGTCCCGCTGGCGGAGATGTTCGGCTACGTCGGGGACCTGCGCGGCATGACGTCCGGCCGCGGCGTCTTCACCATGCGGTTCGCGGCGCACGCCGAGGTCCCGCCCGCGGCCGCCGCGAAGATCATCGCGGCGGGCTGAACGCGGCGTCCGGCCCCGTCCCGGTCCAGACCGGGGACGGGGCCGGACGCACGTCCGCCGGCGAGGGGGCATGCGGCGGCGATCGGCACTAGTCTCTGCCGGGACGGGACGCCCGGTCCGGGCGCGCGCGAGGAGGAGGCCGCAGTGTTCGAGTCCGTGCTCGTGGCGAACCGCGGGGAGATCGCCGGCCGGATCCTGCGCACCGCGCGGGCGATGGGCCTCAAGGCCATCGCCGTGTACTCCGAGGCCGACGCCGACCTGCCGTTCGTCGCCGAGGCCGACGAGGCCGTCCTCATCGGCCCCGCCGACCCCGCCCGCGGCTACCTCAACGCCGCCGCGATCCTGGAGGCCGCGCACCGCACCAACGCGCGGGCCGTCCACCCGGGCGACGGCGTCCTCGCCGAGAGCGCCTCGTTCGCCCGGCAGGTCGCGGGCCGCGGCATGGTCTGGGTCGGCCCGCCGCCGCTCGCGGTCGCCCGGATGGGCGACAAGATCAACTCCCGGAACCTGATGAAGGAGGCCGGCGTCCCCGTCGCGCCCGGCGCGTGGGAGCCGGTCCCGGACGCCGGCACCGCCGCCGAGGAGGCCGCGCGCGTCGGCTACCCCGTGATGCTCAAGCCCGCCGCGGGCGACGGCGGCATCGGCCTCGCCGTCGCGCACGACGAGCGGTCCGTCCACGCCGCGTACGCGACCGCCCGCGCCGCCGCCGACGGCGTCTTCGGGCACGGCGAGGTCCTGCTGGAGCGGTACGTGCCGGGCGCCCTGCACATCGAGGTGCAGATCCTCGGCCTCGCGGACGGCACGGTGCTCGCGCTCGGCGAGCGCGACTGCTCCGTCCAGCGCCACTTCCAGAAGATCGTCGAGGAGACCCCGTCGCCGGGCCTGACCCCCGAGCTGCGGGCGCGCATGCTGGCGGCGGCCGTCCGCGCGGGGGAGACCGTCGGCTACCAGGGCGCCGGCAGCATCGAGTTCCTCGTCGACCCGGCCGCGCAGGAGTTCTATTTCCTGGAGATGAGCACCCGCCTGCCGTCCGGGCACATCGTGACCGAGATGGTCACCGGCATCGACCTCGTCGAGCAGCAGTTCCGGATCGCCGCCGGCGAGCCGGTCTCGTTCACCGCCGCCGAACCGCGCGGCCACGCGATCGCGTTCCGCGTCCACGCCGAGGACCCGCACCGCTTCCTGCCCGGCTCCGGCGAGATCAAGGTGTGGGAGGAGCCCGTCGGCGACGGCATCCGCATCGACGCCGGCTACGCCGAGGGCAACACCGTCACCCCGCACTACCACCCGCTGATCGCGAAGCTGTCCGTGCACGGCGCCGACCGCGTCCACGCGCTCGCCCTCGCCCGCGCGGCCGTCGACGCCTTCCGCATCGAGGGGCCGCCGACGAACCTGCCGTTCCTGCGCGAGCTGCTCGACCGCCGCGAGTTCGCGGACGGGACCTACGACACCGGGACCGTCGCCCGCATGCGCGCCGGCGGCCCGGCATAGGGTGGGCCCGTGTACTGCGACCGCTGCGGCGAGCCCGCCGCCGAGGGCGACCACGCCGCCTGCCGCGCCGCCCGCGAGATGGAACCGCCCCGCTACTGCGCGCACTGCCGCCGCCGCATGGTCGTCCAGGTGACCCCGCTCGGCTGGACGGCCCGCTGCGCCGCGCACGGCGAGCTGCAGCCTCAGAGCGGCAGCGCGTAGGTCAGCAGGTCGACGCCCGGTACCGGCGACCAGTCGTGCTCCGGGGTGCGGACGAACCCCATCCGCTCGTACATCCGCTGCGCGGCGGTCATGTTGCGCTGCGTCGACAGCCGCAGCCCGCTGAGCCCGGCCGCGCGCGCCCGCTCGACGCAGGCCAGCACCAGGGCGCGCCCCACGCCCGTCCGCCGCGCCGCCTCCCGGACGGCGAGCATCCGGAACTCGGCCTCGCCGGGGCCGGCCAGCTCCGCGTACGGGCTGCCGGGCGGGCAGTACGCCACCGCACCGGCGATCTCGCCCGCGACCTCGGCGACCAGCAGTTCCGACTTGGCCGCCCGGTCGCCCGCGTCCCGCAGCGTCCGCACGTACGACGACTCGGGCGACACCAGCCCGCCGTGCACGTAGACCTCCACGGTCAGCTCGCCGACAAGGCCGTACTCCTCCGGCCGGGCCGGCCGTACCACGACCCGTCCGGCGTCCTCCATGAGCATGCGCATTTCCCCCACTGCCACCGCGGCCGACGAACCGCGCCGAACCAGGGTATTCGGGATGCGCGGCGGCCCTCCGGGCGGGCTTGACGGCGCCGGGCGCCCGCCTGTTGATTGGCGGGGAGCCAATAACACTGGAGGACTGATGCCGGTTCCCCGCTCCATCCTCGGCACACAGGACGTCACCGACCTGGACCTGGAGGTCGTCGCCGGGACCTGGCCGGACGACGTGCGCGGCCACTACGTCGTCAGCACCTCCGACCAGCGGACCCGCCCCCGGCACGCGTTCTTCGGCGACGGGATCGTCGCGCGGATGCCGCTGCGGCCGGGACCGGACGGCCGGTTCCCGTGGCGGGCCCGCGTCATCGGCACGCCGTCGGTACGGCTGCGCGGACGGCGGCCCGACCTGTTCACCGCCGGCCCCGTCGGCACCGACTCGCCATGGGGGTTCGTCAACGCCGCCAACACCGCGCCGCTGCCGTGGGGCGACCGGCTGTTCGCCACCTGGGACGCCGGGCGCCCGGTCGAGGTCGACCCGGTCACGCTGGAGTTCGTCGCCGAGGTCGGCCACCGCGACGACTGGAGGCCCGCGATGGACCACGCCGTCCTGCCGCTCGTCGCCACCACCGCCCACCCCGTCGTCGACCCCGAACGCGGCTGCCTGTGGAGCGTCAGCCGCGACGTGCTGACCGGCGCCGTCTCGGTGATCCGCTACGACGGGACGGGCACCCGCGTCCGGCGCTGGGAGGTCGAGGGCGCGGCGCTGCCGCAGGCCACGCACACCATCACCCAGACCCGCGACTGGCTGGTCCTGGCCGACACCGCGTTCAAGCTGGAGGTCGACGAGATCTTCGGCGGCGACCGGACCGCGCCCAACAACCCGGACGGGCCCGTCCTGCTGATCCGCAAGGACGACCTCACTCCCGGAAGGGCGACCGTGGCCTGCGCGCAGTTCCGGCTCGCGCCCGAGGTCAACCACTTCTACGCCCGCTACGACGACTCCGACGGCGTCCAGGTCGTCATGGAGCACGGCGAAGGCGTCGACATCGGCATGTACCTGCGCGAGGACGACGTCGACGTCCACGGCCGCCCGATCGACCCCGCCCTGCGCGGCATGTACTGCCACGGCATGGCGCCCGCGCTCACCACCGTCATGCAGTTCGACCCCGAGACCGGCCGCGTCCTGGAGCGCGCCCGCGCCCGCGACCCCGAGCGCTGGTGGCAGGCGGAGCTGTCCGCGATCGACTGGAGCATCGAGGGACAGCGCGCCCCGACCCGGCACCACCTCATCTACCTCGGGTTCCACCCGGAGGCGGTGAACCGGCGCGCCCTGCGCAACTACGCGGGCCGGATCGACCCGTCCCTGTTCCCGCCCGAGGAGACACCGGCCGTCCTGGTGAGCCACGACCGCGAGGACCTCAAGGCCCTGTCGGAGTGGACGTTCGCGCTGGACGACTACCCGACGTCGCCGTCCTTCGTCCCGCGCGGGCACGGCGGCAGCCGCTACGCGGGCGCGGACCCCGGCGGCCACGAGGGCTACCTGGTCGTGGCCGTCCACAACGACGACCGGTTCCGCGTCGAGCTGTTCGACGCCGCCGGCGTCGGGCGCGGCCCCGTCGCCGTCCTGGCGCCGCCGCGCGGCACGACGGTGCCGTTCCTGATCCACTCGGCGTGGATGCCGGAGGCCGTCCCGGCGCCCGACGTCGAACGCCTCCGCTTCGCCGACGACCTCGACGAGCGCCTCGACCGGCTCGACCCCGAACTGGCGGCGACCGCGCGCGAGGTCGCCGCCGAACTGGACGGACGCTAAGCCACGTCGCGGCAGGACGACTCGCCGGGCAGCAGGGGCCGCAGGCGGACCGAGTAGGTCTTGCCCTCGCTGCGCCACGCCGTGCCGGGCTTCGCGTCCGGGACCTTCGCGGACGGCGCGAGCGTGCAGACGGCCCCGGCCACCGGCACCCCGTCGCTGAGCGGGTCCAGCGGCCACGTCCGGACGGTGCCGGTCCCGGCCGCCTCGCCCGCGAGGACGGCCGTCTTCGCGGGCCGGTACGGCGCGGGCTTCGCGGCCTGGTCGGACGCGGGCCACCCGGCCGGGTCGAGCCGCTTCAGGAACCGGGCCTCCGGGCCCGCCTGCGACTCCGGCTGGATGACGCGGGTCGTCGCGCCGCCCATGGTCACGACCGTGACCATCGCGTCGGCGATCCGGTCGGAGCCGACCGTGTGCGAGCGGTCGAGACCCGCCGCGCGCGCCTCGTCGAGGAGGCGGCGCAGCGCGTCCGGTTTCAGGCGGTACTCGGTCAGCTCGCTCCCGGCGAGCGCGACCGCGCGTCCGGTCGAGTAGAGCGAGAAGTCGGGAACGCTACCGGGGCCGCCGATGCCGGCGATGCCTCCGGTCTGGCGCCGGCGGAGCACGAGCTGCTCACCGGCGGGGGTGTCCTTGGCGGGGGACGAGGTCGCGGACGTGGTGGGCGCCGGGGGCCCGGCGCTGCCGGACCCTTCGCCGCAGGCGACCGCCGCGCAGGCGGTCAGCGCCGCGCAGGCGAGAGCCGGCACCCAGCGGGAACGTGTGTACGGACCGGCCATGGAGCTTTGACGCGCCCGCGCCGCCCGCCGTTCCGCCCGTTACAAAAACGGCCGCCGAAGACTGTGGGATCCGGCGGGCGTCCCCGATGCGGGCCCGCGCTAGTGTGCCGCCTTGTGAGTGTGCTCGTTGTGACCGGGACCTGTACCGGCGTGGGCAAGACGGTCGTCACCGCGGCGCTGGCCGCGGTCGCCGCCGCCCGCGGCGCGTCGGTCGCCGTCGTCAAGCCGGGCCAGACCGGGGTGGACGGCGCCGGGCCCGGCGACCTCGACGACGTGCGCCGGCTCGCCGCCCTCGACGACGTGCACGAGTTCGCGCGCTTCCCCGACCCGCTGTCCCCGGCCGCCGCGGCCCGCACCGCCGGGCTGCCGCCGGTCCGGCTGGCGGAGGCCGCCGAACGCGTCGGGGAACTCGCCGCCACCCGCCGGCTGGTGCTCGTGGAGGGCGCGGGCGGGCTCCTCGTCCGCTACGACGAGGAGGGCACCACGATCGCCGACTTGGCGCGCTGGCTCGGCGCCGCCGTCGTCGTCGTGGCCCGGCCCGACCTCGGCACGCTCAACCACACGGCGCTCACGCTGGAGGCGATGGCGCACCGCGGGGTGCAGCTCGCCGGCATCGTGATCGGCGCCTGGCCGGACGACCCGGACCTCGCGATGCGCAGCAACATCCGCGACCTGGAGACCATCGCCGCCCGCCCGCTGTCCGGCGCGCTGCCCGCCGGCGCGGGCGCCCTGGACCCGGCGGAGTTCCTGGTGGCCGCGCACCGTGGCCTCGCCCCCTCGTTCGGCGGCGGCTTCGACGCCGCCGCCTTCCGCGACAGCTTCGGCCTCGACAAGGAGAGCACGTGACGGACATCCTCGACACCGCCCGCCGCCAGGTCCTGGAGGAGGGCCGGGGCCTGACCGAACAGCAGGTCCTGGACGTCCTCGCCCTGCCCGACGACCGGCTGGAGGACCTGCTCGCGCTCGCGCACGAGGTCCGGATGCGCTGGTGCGGCCCGGAGGTCGAGGTCGAGGGCATCGTGTCGCTGAAGACCGGCGGCTGCCCCGAGGACTGCCACTTCTGCTCCCAGTCCGGCAAGTTCGAGTCGCCGGTCCGGTCGGTGTGGCTGAACATCCCGGAACTGGTGGCGGCGGCGAAGGAGACCGCGCAGACCGGAGCCACCGAGTTCTGCATCGTCGCCGCCGTCCGCGGCCCGGACGAGCGGCTGATGTCGCAGGTCCGCGAGGGCGTCAAGGCCATCAACGACGCCGTCGAGATCAACATCGCGTGCTCGCTCGGCATGCTCACCCAGGAGCAGGTGGACGAGCTGGCCGCGATGGGCGTCCACCGCTACAACCACAACCTGGAGACGGCCCGCTCCCACTTCCCGAACGTGGTCACCACCCACTCGTGGGAGGAGCGCTGGGACACCCTCCGCATGGTGAAGGCCGCGGGCATGGAGGTGTGCTGCGGCGGCATCGTCGGCATGGGCGAGACCGTCGAGCAGCGCGCCGAGTTCGCCGCCCAGCTCGCCGAGCTCGAACCCGACGAGGTCCCGCTGAACTTCCTGGCGCCCCGCCCCGGCACCCCGTTCGCCGACCTCCCGCTGGTCGAGGGCACCGAGGCACTGAAGACCATCGCCGCGTTCCGGCTGGCCCTGCCCCGCACGATCCTCCGCTACGCCGGCGGCCGCGAACTCACCCTCGGCGACCTCGGCACCCGCGAGGGCATGCTCGGCGGCATCAACGCCATCATCGTCGGCAACTACCTGACCACCCTCGGCCGCCCCGCCCAGAAGGACCTGGACCTGCTCACCGACCTCCAGATGCCCATCAAGGCCCTCAGCCAGACCCTGTAGGGACTCACTGGTCCCAGGGCTTCCATTCAGAAGTGTCGATGGAGATGTCGAACGGTTCGGGAAGGTGGATCGCCTCGCCGAACGCCCAGGACTCCTGGTGCAGGTAGGCGCCCAGTGCCTGGTCCGGAATGGAGTAGAGGATGGAGCGCGCGACCTTCGGAGAGCGGTCTACCAGCAGGTAGTAGGGGATCTCGGCTCTGGCGTAGCCGTTCCCCTTGTTGTCGCCGTGTCCCCGCCCGGTGGGCTGCTGGTCATTCGCCGCGTTGCTGTGGGAAGTGACCTCGACCACCAGTTCGACCTGGTCGGGGACCAGCGTCCGCACCTGGGAGCGGCGCGCGGCCAGGTACACCTCTTCGTCCAGGATCATCAGGTCGGGGACGAACCCGTCCCCCACGCCGACGAGGGGCATCCCGCTTCCCTGGTCGGTCCTCCAGCCGAAGTCGGGCCGGAGCACGTGGGCCCGGACCGTTGCGTAGTTGATGTCCCCTGCGATGGCGTTGTGCGGGAGCCCTGGGGGCGGGGACACGACGACTTCTCCTCCGATGATCTCGATCCGGGATCCTTCGGGGGCGTCAACGTGGTCGTCGAGTTCGCCGCGCACCCACAGGTTGTAGGGCGTATCGGGCAGTCTCGACACTTCTTCCTTTGACAGGATTTTCACGCTTCGTGCTCCCTCCCTCACGTTCTGCTCCCGTTCATCGTAGAGAAGAGCCATGCCCAACGTAGTCGGATCATTCGAACTCGTGGTCGAAGACCTCGGGGTAGGGGGGCGGGGGTCAGCGGCTGAGGCGGGTGATGAACTTGTAGCGGTCGCCCCGGTAGAGGGACTGGGCCCATTCGACCGGCTGGCCCGTCGTGTCGAAGGCGTGCCGGGAGAGCAGGAGCATGGGGAGGCCGACGTCGACGCCGAGGAGCTGGGCGTCGTGGGGGGTGGCGAGGACGGTCTCGATCGTCTCCTCCGCCTCCGTCAGGTGGACGTCGTAGGCGGTGGCGAGCGTCTCGTACAGGGAGTGGTGGCGCGACAGCTCGCGGCGCAGGCCGGGGAAGCGGCGGGCCGGCAGGTGCGAGGTGTCGATCGACATCGGCTCGCCGTCGGCCAGGCGGAGGCGGTGGATGCGCAGGACGCGGCCGCCGGGGCGGATGCACAGCAGGGACGCCAGGCTCTCGTCGGCGCTGACGTACCCGGCCTCCAGGATGCGGGTCTCGGGGCGCAGCCCGTGGTGCCGCATGTCCTCGGTGTAGCTGACGAGCTGGAGCTCCTGCGCGACTTTCGGCTTGGCGACGAAGGTGCCCTTGCCCTGGATGCGCTGGAGGCGGCCCTCGACGACGAGCTCGGCGAGGGCCTGCCGGACGGTGGTGCGGGACGTCTCGTACTTCTCGGCGAGGGTGCGCTCGGGCGGCAGCGGGCTACCGGCCGGGAGCGACTGGATCAGCTCGACCAGCAGCTCTTTGAGCTTGTAGTACTTGGGGATCCGCGGCGCCTGGTTCGGGTGCCGCTGGCCGATGCCGGCGAGCGAGGCACGGTCGAAGCCGTGCTCGAACCCGCCCCCGTGCCGGGGCCCGCCCCTGACCTCCGTCACGGCATCTCCTCACGTTCATCATGGGTTCTCCCCGATGTTATGCGTGAAGACTACGACCGGTAGAAGACGCGACCTCCGCCAGGGCCTCGCCGAGGCGTGTGAGGTCCGACTCGTCCAGGGTGGCGCGGGCGGTCAGGCGCAGGCACGCGCGGCCCTTCGGGACCGACGGCGGGCGGAAGCAGCCGGCGCGGAGCCCATGCTCAGCGCAGATCTCGGCGGCCCGGAGCGCGGTGTGCGGCTCGCCGAGGAAGACCGGGACGACGGCGGCGGCCGGGGCGGTGGTCTCCAGGCCGGAACCGGCCGCGAGGTTTGCGATCCGCCGGGCCCGGTCACGGGCGCGGGCGGGCAGGCCGGGGTCGGATTCCAGCACGTCGAGGGCGGCGAGGGCGGCGCCGGCGGCGGGCGGGTTCAGGCCGGTGTCGAAGATGAACGACCGGCCCGTGTCGACCAGCGTCTCGATCACCTCGGGCGCGCCGAGGACGGCGCCGCCCTGGGCCGCGAGCGACTTCGACAGCGTGAGGGTGAGGACGACGTCGGGCTCGCCCGCGAGCCCGGCGGCGTGCGCGGCGCCCCGGCCGCCGGCGCCGACGACGCCGAGCGCGTGCGCCTCGTCGACCACCAGCAGCGCGCCGTGCGCGCGGGCGGCGGCGTGCAGCGCGCCGAGCGGCGCGAGGTCGCCGTCCACGGAGAACACCGCGTCGGTGACCACGAGCGCGTCGTCCTCCTCGCGGTCGGCGAGGGCCCGCTCGACGGCGGCGGCGTCGCGGTGCGGGACGATCGCGACGCGGGCGCGCGACAGCCGGCACGCGTCCACGATCGAGGCGTGGTTGGCCTGGTCGGACACGACGAGCGTGCCGGGCCCGGCGAGGGCGGTGACGGCGCCGAGGTTGGCGAGGAAGCCGGAGGAGAACACGAGGCCGGCGGCGCTGCCGGTGAACGCGGCGAGCCGCCGGTCCAGCTCGGCGTGCAGCGCGGTCGTCCCGGTGACCAGCCGGGACCCGGTGGCGCCGGTGCCCCACGCGCGGGCGGCGGCGCAGGCGCCCTCGACCAGCCGGGGGTCGCCGGCGAGCCCGAGGTAGTCGTTGGACGCGAGGTCGACGGGCCCGCCGGCCGGCCCGTCCGGGCGGGGGCGCAGCGTCCGGCGCAGCCCCGCCTCGGCGCGGCGCGCGGCGGCGTCCCGGAGCCTGGCCAGGGGGTCTCGTACCGCGGTCATGCGGGGAATCCTGCCAGGTCGCGCGGGGGCCGGGGCAACCGCCCGGGCACCAAGAACGATGGGCGATGATGGTCGGGTGCCTACCTTGACCGATCTGGTCCGTGATCATACCGATCTCACCGAGACCGACCTGGAATGGCTGCACGCGCTCGTGTCGGACTGGCAGCTGCTCGCCGACCTCTCGTTCGCGGACCTGCTGCTGTGGGTGCCGCTGCGGTCGGCGGACGCGCTGCCCGCGGAGGCCGGCTCGCGCGGGGGCCGCGGCCGGCGCGGCCGGATGGACACCGGCGCCGCCGTCCCCGGCTGGGTGGCGATCGCGCAGATGCGCCCGACGACCGGCCCCACCGCCTACCCCGAGGACCTCGTCGGCAAGGTCGTCCGGACGGGGCGGCGCGGGCTGATCGACGTGGCGTGGCGGGAGCGCAGGATCGTCCGGGAGGGCGACCCGGAGTGGGGCAGCGGCATCCCCGTCCGGGAGGAGTCGATCCCGGTGCGGCGCGGCGCCAAGATCCTCGGGGTGATCCAGCGCAGCACGAACCTCAGTTCGGCGCGGACCCCGTCCCGGCTGGAGCTGACCTACCTGCAGAGCGCCAGCGACCTCGCGACGATGATCGCCGAGGGCCGGTTCCCGGTGCCGGGCGAGGAGCCGAACATGGTCCGCTCGCCGCGCGTCGGCGACGGGCTGATGCGGCTGGACCGGTCGGGCAAGGTCACCTACGCCAGCCCGAACGCGCAGTCGGCGTACCGGCGGCTCGGCTTCCCGGCCGACCTGGTCGGCGAGGCGCTCGGCCAGATCACCGCGGACCTGTGCGACACCGGCGAGCCGATGGAGGAGGCGCTGAGCGTGGTGCTGTCCGGGCGGGCGCCGCGCGAGGTCGAGGTCGAGTCACGCGGGTCGATCATGCAGCTGCGGACGATCCCGCTGGTCGTCGGCGGCACCCGGATCGGCGCGATCGTGCTGTGCCGGGACGTCACCGAGCTGCGGTGGCGGGACCGGGAGCTGATGACCAAGGACGCCACCATCCGGGAGATCCACCACCGGGTGAAGAACAACCTGCAGACGGTCGCGGCGCTGCTGCGGCTCCAGGCGCGGCGGCTGCGGATCCCGGAGGGGCGGGCGGCGCTGGACGAGGCGGTCCGGCGGGTCGGGTCCATAGCCATCGTGCACGAGACCCTGTCGCACACCCCGGACGAGCTGATCGACTTCGACGACATCGCGGACCGCGTGATCACGATGGCGGGGGAGGTGTCGACGCCGGAGACGAAGGTGACCCCGAAGCGGTCCGGCAGCTTCGGCGTGCTGCCCGCCGAGATCGCGACGCCGCTGGCGATGGCGCTGACCGAGCTGCTGCAGAACGCCCTGGAGCACGGCCTCGCCAACCGGTTCGGGACGCTGGAGGTCGTCGCGCGCCGCTACGGCGAGGGCGAGCAGCGCCGCGAGCCGGGCGGGGTGGAGGTCTGGGGGGAGTGGCCGGTGCCGGGCGCGCACGAGCCGCGCGCCCCGCACGAGCGCGCCCCGCACGAGGAGGAGCCTGCGGAGGGGGCCGGGCGGCGGCTGGTGACGGTCGTCGCGGACGACGGCGTCGGGCTGCCCGCGGACTTCGACGTGGAGAGCACCACCAGCCTGGGCCTGCAGATCGTCCGCACGCTGATCGTGGGCGAGCTGGGCGGGCGGCTGGACTTCCGCCCCCGCGCGGGCGGGGGCACCGAGGTGGTGGTGGACGTACCGCTGGACCACGTCCACCGGAGGTTCTGACAGGTTCCGGCACCCGGGGGTTCCGGCCGGGGCGGCGCCACGTGCTCTCTTGCCGGGAGCTTCGAGGCGGTGGCGCCGCGTCGCCGGGGAACGGGGAGGGGCGGTGCGGCGGGGCTAGAGGCCGATGTTCGCGCGGGCGCGGGCGCGGGAGGCGCGGCGCTTGAGGGCGCGGCGCTCGTCCTCGCCCATGCCGCCCCATACGCCGGAGTCCTGGCCGGACTCCAGCGCCCAGCGCAGGCACGCGTCGCTCACGTCGCAACGCCGGCACACCTGCTTGGCCTCTTCGATCTGCAGGATCGCGGGCCCGGTGTTGCCGATCGGGAAGAACAGCTCGGGGTCCACGTCACGGCAGGCTGCTCGGTGGCGCCAGTCCATGCGGTCCACTCCTTCGTCAGGTGGTGGAGGAACTCCACTTTTGTGAACGGTTTCACATGTCGCGAACGCCCGGGAGACCACGGCCAGGTCCAGGGGTGAATGTTCGGCGGCGCCGCGAGCGGGGGACCGGCGTCGTCGGGGTCCCTGTCCTGCGGGCGCACTTTGAGCGTGTCAGGGCGGCGCCGGACGACGCAAGACCTTTGAGAAAGGATTCTCAAAGTATGGGTGTCGCATGTGTCACACCCGTGGGTCGAACGTGTTACTTGGCTCTCACCTGGCCGCGCATGCGCCGCAAATGACGCGCGTCGCCGAACGGATCCGCGCCGTGCCCGGCCCCGCGCGCTCAAATGACGACGCGTATCGCCTTCGGAACCGAGCGGAAGGTCACGCTCCGCAGTTCGCCGAGGTACTCGCCGTCCAGCTGGAAGGCCGCCGGGCGGTCCGCGCGCACCGTGAGCTCGGCCGCGTCGTGCACGTTCAGGACGTGCCTGCCCTGCACCGGGCGGGTCCGCGCGGTCATCATCTGGGCCAGCGCCGCCGCCGTCGGGCCGAGTTCCAGCGAACGCATCCCGAACAGGTCCAGTCCGCGCCCGAAGTTCGCCCGCGGAGTCGGATTCACCGGCAGCCGGCCGAGGAAAGTCCATGGCGACGTATTGCAGATGAAGGTGAGGAACAGCCCCGATTTCGGCGGCCGTCCCGGCTGCTCCAATGTGAGCGCGGGGCGCCGCCGATCCGTGCCGGAGAAGAAATGCCGGAGGGCGGTCCGCGCGTACAGCGACGGGTCGGCGCGGACGCCCGCCGCGCGGCGCGCCTCCACCTCGCGGATCACCTCGGCGTCGAGCCCGACGCCCGCGCAGAACGTGAAGTACCGCTCGGGGCCGCCGGGCGGGGTCGCCGTGCCGAGCCCGACCGTGCGGTACCGGCCGGCGCGCAGCGCCTCCAGCACCGCCCGCGTCGCGCCGATCGGGTCGCCCGGCAGGCCGAGCGCGCGGGCGAAGACGTTCGCGCTCCCGGACGGCAGCACCGCCAGCGCCGGGAGATCGGGGGACGGGCCGTCGGCGAGCAGGCCGTTGACCGCCTCGTTCACCGTCCCGTCGCCGCCGAGCGCGATCACGACGTCGTAGCCGTCCACGGCGGCCTGCCGGGCCAGCTCGGTCGCGTGGCCGCGGTGCCCCGTCTCGGCGAGCACGAGGTCGATGTCGCCGGTGAAGGCCCGCATGAGGATGTCGCGGGCCCGCCGGGAGGTGGAGGTCGCCTTGGGGTTGGCGATGAGCATGGCGCGCACGCGGTCAGGGTATGGGACGCGCACGCCGGACGGACGAGTAGGGTTCAGGTGTGAGCGAGCGCCCCTTCACCGTGCAGGCCGCGGCCGCCCTGATGGGCGCCGAGGGTCTGGCCGCCGTCGGGTTCGGCGTCTTCACCGGCGTGGAGACCGCGGCGGGCGCGGCCGTCGACCCCGCCAGCGCGATCGGGGTGACCGTCCTCGCCCTCGCGGGCGGGCTGGGCATGCTCGCGTGCGCGCGGGGCCTGCTGCGCGCCGACCAGTGGAGCCGCGCCCCCTCGGTCCTCACCCAGCTGTTCGCGCTGCCGATCGCCTGGTCGCTGTGGCAGAGCGACCAGCCCGCCCTCGCGATCCCGCTGGGCGCGGTCGCGGTCGCGGCGCTGGTCACCGTCCTCAGCCCGCCGAGCACCGCCTGGCTGATCGAGGACCACGACGAGGACGAGGGCGGCGCCGAGCCGCGGGAGGCCGCGGCGGCGAAGGGGCCGGAACCGGCCGCCACCGCGGCGGCGGAGCCGCGCTCCCTGAGCCGGCGCCTCATGGACCGGCTCAAGGAGCAGCCCACCAAGAACTGACCGCTCATGTGAAAGGCCCCGGGACGGCGCGTCCCGGGGCCTTTCACATGAGCGTCACCAGCGTCACTCGTCGGCGGTCAGGCCCTCGCGCAGCTGCGCGAGGGTGCGGGCGAGCAGCCGGGACACGTGCATCTGGGAGATGCCGAGCTCGGCGGCGATCTGCGACTGCGTCATGTTGCCGAAGAAGCGCAGCAGCAGGATCTTCTTCTCGCGCGCGGGCAGCTTCTCCAGCAGCGGCTTGAGGGACTCGCGGTACTCCACGCCCTCCAGCGACTCGTCGACCATGCCGAGCGAGTCGGCGACCGCGGGGGCGTCCTCGTCGCCGGAGTCGGGGGCGTCCAGGGACACGGTGGAGTAGGCGTTCGCCGACTCCAGGCCCTCCAGCACCTCCTCCTCGCTCATCTGCAGGTGCGCGGCCAGTTCGCTGACCGTGGGCGCGCGGCCCTCGCGCTGCGCGAGGTCGCTGATCGCCTTGGTCAGCGACAGCTTCAGCTCCTGCAGCCGGCGCGGCACGCGCACCGCCCAGCCCTTGTCGCGGAAATGGCGCTTGATCTCGCCGACGATCGTGGGCGTGGCGTAGGTGGAGAACTCCACGCCGCGCTCCAGGTCGAACCGGTCGATCGACTTGATCAGGCCGATGGTGGCGACCTGGATCAGGTCGTCCAGCCACTCGCCGCGGTTGCGGAAGCGGCGGGCGAGGTACTCCACCAGCGGCAGGTGCAGCTCCACGAGCTGGTCGCGGATGCGCTGGCGCTCCGGGTCGCCCTCCGGAAGCTCGGCGAGGCGTTCGAACAGCGCGCGGGCCCGTGCCCGGTCGGGCACCGCGGACTCCGACCGCTCGCTGCTCGCGGCGGTGACCGTCGTCGTCTCCTCCGTCTTCTCCGTCACGGGGCCCCCGCCGCACCGCGCCGCTTCTGCAGCGTCACGGTGACCCGGTCGTCGGAGCCCACCGCCGCGTCGACCTCGCCCGCCAGGGACGACAGCACCGTCCAGGCGAAGGTGTCGCGGCTCGGTTCCTCGCCGTCCACCGTGAGCACCGACACGGAGATGCGCATGGCGTCCCCGGTCAACTCGAACTCGCAGGTCAGGTCGGTCCCGGGCAGGGCCTGGGCGAGCAGCATCGCGCACGCCTCGTCGACGGCGATGCGCAGGTCCTCTATTTCGTCCAGCGTGAAGTCGAGTCTGGCCGCGAGCCCCGCGGTCGCCGTCCGCAGCACGGACAGGTAGGCGCTCGCGGCCGGCAGCTTCACCGTCACCACATCGCGGACGGACAACTTCGTACTGGCCGGCATTGCAGCGGTTTCCTCGGTCACGTCACTCCCTCGCAGGATGGTCCCGCTGCTTCGAAACTACCGCCTGCGGGGCCCACTGGGAGACTTCGGCGCGCGTGGCTTTCTTACGAACGCCGGGCCGACCTGAACGGACGCGTTCCAAACCCGGGCCGGGGGAGGCATGCGTCACGCCGTGATCAGGTCCTCGCGGGTGCGGAGGCGTCTCCGGGGCGGTTTTCGGCCCGGTTCCCGGCCCCGCGCGGGACGGGCGGCAGCAGGGCGCCGCGGTGGCCGATCACGCGGGCGGCGAGGGCGGTCGCGGCCTCCGCGGCGGCGCGGCGCCCCCGTCCGGCGAGCCGGGCCGCGAGGTAGCCGCCGTTGAAGGCGTCGCCCGCGGCGGTGGTGTCGACCACCTCGACCCCGGGGGCGGCGGGGACGGCCTCCTCGGCGCCCTCGGCGCCGGCGATCACGCAGCCGCGCTCGCCGAGCTTGACGGCGATCTCGGACACCCCGGCGGCGCGCAGCCGGGCGACGGCCTCGGCGGCGGTGGCGTCCCCGAACACGGCCCGGTCGTCGGTGAGCGTCGGCAGCGCGATGTCGGTGCGGGCGAGGACGGCGGCCATCGCGGCCGCGGCGGCGTCCGGGGACGGCCAGCCGGCCGGGCGGTAGTTGCCGTCGAAGGCGACCAGGCCGCCGCGCCGCCGGGTCTCGTCGAGGACGTCCAGGAGCCGGTCGCGGGCCGCCGGGCCGATGATCGACAGGGTGATGCCGGAGAGGTAGACGAGGTCGTGCGCGGCGACGGCCTCGTCGGTCTCGGCCGGCTGGCCGGGGCCGAACAGCCCGCGCGCCGCCGACTGGGAGCGGTAGTAGGTGAACGTCCGCTCGCCGTGCTCGTCGGTGCGGATGAGGTAGAGCCCGGCCCGCCCGCCGGGGACGGCGCGGCTGTGGGCGGAGCCGACGCCGTGCTCGGCCCACGCCTCCCGCATCCGGGCGCTGTAGGGGTCGTCGCCGATGAGGGTGACGAACTGGACGTCGGCCGTCTCCGGCGCCGCGCACCGGGCGAGGTAGGCGGCGGTGTTGAAGACGTCGCCGGCGTAGCCGACGGCCATCAGCTCGGGGGCGACCGGGCTCAGTTCGATCATGCACTCGCCGATCAGGGCGACCCGGGCGGGCCGGCCGCCGCCGGCCAGGGTGTCCAGCGCGCTCATGGCGTCCTCTCTGGGGGCGTCCGCTCTCCGGGGGCGTCCGCGATAGGGCGACAATACATCTAGACAACAAGTGATCTGATGACTAAGACTTCGGGTGTCGCTCCACCAGAGAAGGGACGTCCATGGGCAACGATCCGATGCGAGGCTACGACGACGACGGGTACGCGATCTTCAAGAGCGTCCTCGACCCCGAGCTGATCGCCGAGGCGGACGGGCACGTCCGCTGGCTGCAGGAGCGCCACCCCGACCGCACCGGCGAGGACCTGTCCACCGAGCTGGTCGCCAAGGACCCGTTCTGGGTGCGGCTGGTCTCCGACGACCGCCTGCTCGACGTCGCCGAGCGCTTCATCGGGCCGGACATCGCCCTGTTCGCGTCCGCCTACATCTCCAAGCCGCCCTACACGGGCAAGGCCGTGCTCTGGCACCAGGACGGCGCGTTCTGGCCGCTCGACCCGATGCGCGTCGTCACGCTCTGGCTCGCCATCGACCGCTCCACGCCCGAGAACGGCTGCCTGCGCGTCATCCCCGGCAGCCACAAGGAGGACCTGCACGACGTCCGCGAGCGCGACGACGCCGGGGCGGTCTTCGGCGTGGAGAGCGCGGTCGGCGTGGACGAGTCGCGGGCCGTCGACCTCGTCCTCGAACCGGGCGACGTCGAGGTCCACCACCCGAACATCATGCACGGCAGCAACGCCAACGAGTCGCCGCACCGGCGCTGCGGCCTGACCATCCGCTACATCCCGACCTCGACGCGCATCACCGAGGAGCCGCTGCCGTTCCCGTCCGCGCTGCTGCTCCGCGGCGAGCCGGGCGTGAACGAGTACCAGCCGCGGCCCCGGTACGCGCCCGGCGAGCACTACCCGTTCCGCGGCGCGGAGAACTGGAGCTGATGGGGCGCCGGCGGCACCGGCCGTCCCGCAACTGGGGCGCCCGCGTCCACGAGATCACCCGGGCCGGGCTGGACGCCCTGGTGCTGGAGAACGAGCTGCTGCGGGTGACCGTCCTCGCGGGCAAGGGCGGCGACATCGCCGAGTTCTGCTACAAGCCGCGCGACATGGACTTCGTCTGGCTGTCGCCGGACGGCCTGCGCGACCCGCGCGACCTCGCCGGGGGAGCGGCCGACGACACCGCCGCGTTCCTCGACGGCTACGAGGGCGGCTGGCAGGAGGTCCTGCCGAACGGCGGCGCGCCGAGCACCTACCGGGGCGCGGCGTTCGCGCAGCACGGCGAGGTGGCCGGGCTGCCGTGGGACGCCGACATCGTGGCCGACGACGCCGGCGAGGTCGCCGTGCGCCTCACCGTCCGGGCCCGGCGGATGCCGCTGCGGGTGACCAAGACGCTCCGGCTCCGCTCCGGCGAGCCCGAACTCGCGATCGAGGAGGAACTGGTCAACGAGTCGGGGGTGGCGCTGCACGCGATGTGGGGCCACCACATCGTGTTCGGCGCGCCGTTCCTGCGCCCCGGGCACCGGATCAGGCTGCCGGGCGGCGCGCGGGTCGTCCCGCACGAGACGGCGATCGCGCCGGGCGGGCGGCGGGTGCGCGCGGGCGGCCCGCACGACTGGCCGCGCGTCCCGGCCGCCGGCGGCGGGACCGTCGACCTGGACGTCGTCCCGGGCCGCGGCGAACCGAGTGAGATCGTCTACCTCACCGGCCTGGACGAGGGCCGCTACGAGGTCGTCGATCCGGACGGCGGCCTCGGCCTGCGGGTGCGCTGGGACGCGGCCGTCCTGCCGCACCTGTGGCTGTGGCAGGAGCTGGGGGCGACGACCGGGCATCCGTGGTGGGGCCGCGCGTACGTGATGGGCCTGGAGCCGTTCGCGGGCCACCCGACGGACGGGCTGGCCGCGGCGGTCGCGAACGGCACCGCGCTCGCGCTGGAACCGCACGCGCGGCGGAGCCTGTGGCTGCGCGCGGCGGTGATCGAGGGAGAGGGCACGTGAGGGAGTTCGAGGGCAAGGTCGCCGTGGTGACCGGCGGGTCGCTCGGGATCGGCCGGGCGGTGGTGGAGCGGCTCGCGCGCGACGGCGCCGCCGTGGTGTTCTGCGGCGTCGGCGAGGACGCCGTCCGGCGGGCCGAGGCGGAGCTGCGCGCCGACGGCCTGGAGGTCGCCGGCGTGGAGGCCGACGTCACCGACGCCGCGCGGATGGACGCGCTGGTCGCGTCGGCGGTGTCCCGGCACGGCGGCCTGGACGTGGTCGTGACGTGCGCGGGCGTCCAGCGGTACGGGACGGTCGAGGAGACCACCGAGGAGCTGTGGGACGAGGTCCTCGACGTGAACGTCAAGGGCGTGTTCCTCGCGTGCCGGGCCGCCGTGCCGGAGCTGCGCCGCCGGGGCGGCGGGACGATCGTCACGATGTCGTCGGTGCAGGCGTTCGTCTCCCAGGACCGGGTCGCCGCCTACAGCGCGAGCAAGGCCGCGATCAACGCCCTGACCAGGGCGATGGCGCTGGACCACGCCGCCGACGGGATCCGCGCGAACGTGGTGTGCCCGGGGTCGGTCGACACGCCGATGCTGCGCTGGGCCGCCGACCTGTTCCGCGGCGGGACGAGCCAGGACGCGCAGGTCGCCGAGTGGGGGCGGGCGCATCCGCTCGGCCGGGTCGCGACGGCGGCGGAGGTCGCCGAGGTCGTGGCGTTCCTCGCCGGGCCGCGCTCGTCGTTCGTGACCGGCGCCGAGCACCGCGTGGACGGCGGGCTGCTGGCCCGCAATCCCGCCGCTCTCCCGGACACCGGCCTGCCGGAAACCTGAAGCCGGATCGCTAAAAGATCTAGACACCAAGTCATTTGATCACTGATGATGTTGGCGCAGCGCGCCCGAGCGGCGCGTGCCAGCGACCCCGCGGAGGTTTCCATGCAGGAGTCCGTCCCCTCCCGTCCTTACTCTCCCGATCGGCCCCCGCCGGTTCACGCGGGGCGCCGCCGGCGCGTGCTCGGAACGGGCGGGCGCGCCGCCGCCCTCGCGTCCTCCCTGCTGCTCGGCGCGGGCCTCGCGGCCGCGCCCGCCGTCCCCGCCGCGGCCGACGCGCACGGCCACGGCCCGTCCAGCGCCAACGGCCTGGGCCTCGGGCACCAGAAGGCCCGCGGCAAGGGCCACGCCGCCGCGGCCGCGGCGCCCACCTGCTCCGGGCACGCGCCGCCGACGTTCGGCACGGCCACCCAGAACACCGCGCTGAACAGCAAGTTCACCGCCTACGGCAACAGCAACACCCTGCTGGACGACTGGACCGGCGGCGACTCGACCTACTCGCTGAAGCTCACCGACGGGCGCATCGTCTACGCCTACTCCGACACCTTCCTCGGCAAGGTCAACGCGGACGGGTCGCGGTCGGTCGTCATCGAGGAGGGCGGCACGACCCCGTTCATCAACAACTCGTTCGTCGTCCAGGGGACGGGCGGCGGGACGACCACCGTGCACGGCGGGACGGCCGCCGCCCCGAAGGCCGTGATGCCGCCGCCGCAGGCGGCGCACTGGTACTGGGCGGGCGACCTCACCCAGAGCGGCGCGGAGGTCCAGCAGCTCTACCGCCAGTACTACGACCCGGACCCGGACAACGGCACCGGCTGGGACATGACGTTCAAGAGCAACGTCCTGGCCCGGTTCTCCACCGGCAACCTGTCCGCGCCCACGCAGGTCACGGCGATGCCCTCGGCGTCGGGCGTCCAGTGGGGGTCGGCGCTGTTCAAGGACGGCGGTTACACCTACGTCTACGGCACCGAGGACTACATCGACCCGGACACCAAGGCCAACACCAAGTACCTGCACATCGCGCGGGTGAAGGGCAGCGACCTGCGCGCGGCCTGGGAGTACCGGACGTCCAACGGATGGTCGGACTCGGAGACCGCGTCGGCCCGGCTGATGAGCGGCGTCTCCAATGAGTTCAGCGTGGCCAGGCGCGGCTCGCACTACATCCTGGTCAACCAGGACGCGAACATCGCGTTCGGCAGCGAGATCGACGTCCTGCTCTCGTGCTCGCCCGCGGGCCCGTTCACCGGCGAGCAGACCGTCTACCGCACGCCCGAGACCGGCCAGTTCGGCTCCTACGGCGACCCGGACATCTTCACCTACAACGCCCACCAGCACGTGTCGCTGTCGTCCAGCGGCAACCTGGTCATCTCCTACAACGTGAACAGCCTGGACACGACCAAGGGCCCGGCGAACGACAACTACCGCGACGTCAGCATCTACCGGCCGCGCTACATCAACCTGCCGGTCTCCGGCTGACCGCCCGCAAGGGCTGACGGCCGCCCGATAAGCCGCGGCACCACCGTTCCGTCCACGGTGGGACCGCTCCCCGCGCGCCCCCGGGTGACCTCCCGCCCGGGGGCGCGCGCCCGTCCACCCACCTGCGCGCCCGTCCACCCACCAGCGTGCCCCGTCCACCCACCAGGAGGTCCGCACCATGACCCTGGACGCTGAACTCGCCGCCGCGTTCGACGGCATGCCCTACGTCGGCCTGGCGGATCCGGCCGAGGCCCGCGCCGCCATGCGCGACCTGGTCTCCGCGCTGGCCCGTCCCACCACCGCCGAGGGGGCGGACGTCGCGGACCGGACGATCCCCGCCCCGCCCGGCGCCCCGCCTGTGCCCGTGCGGATCTACCGGCCGCGTGAGGCGCCGCACCCGGCGCCCGTACTCGTGTACTTCCACGGCGGCGGGTTCGTCACCGGCGGGCTCGACAACGAGCACGAGCGCTGCCTGGCGTTCGCCGGCAAGGACGGCATCGCCGTCGTGTCGGTCGACTACCGGCTCGCGCCCGAGCACCCGTTCCCGGCCGGGTTCGACGACTGCTACGCCGCGACGGTCTGGGCGCACGCGCACGCGGCCGAGTTCGGCGGCGACCCGCGGCGGGTCGCGGTCGGCGGCGGGAGCGCGGGCGGCGCGCTGGCCGCCGCGGTGGCGCTGCGCGCGCGGGACGAGGCCGGCCCGCCGCTGGTCTTCCAGATGCTGCTCTACCCCGTCCTGGACGACCGGATGGAGACGCCGTCGATGCGGGCGTTCACCGAGCCGCCGCTGTTCAACCGGGCCGACGTCGGCCACATGTGGCGGCACTACCTCGGCGGGCGGGCGGCGGGCGGCGCGGACGTCCCCGCCTACGCGGCGCCCGCCCGCGCCGCCGACCTGGCCGGACTGCCGCGCGCCTACGTCCTCGTCGCCGAGTACGACCCGCTGCGGGACGAGGGGCTCGGCTACGCGCACCGGCTGATCGTCGCGGGCGTCCCCACCGAGCTTCACCATGTGCCGGGCGCGTGCCACGGCTTCGACGGCATCATGTCGGCGCGGCTGGGGCGGCTCGCGTTCGAGGAGCAGCGCGCGGTCCTGCGGCGATGCCTCTCCGGAGCCTCTCCGGAGGGGTGGACATGGCCAGTCGCTAAGTGATTAGATGACTTTACTTCTGGGGAACGAGGTGGCGATGGCACAGGATGTGGCCCGGCCGAGCCTGGCGGACGCGCTCACCGCGCGGATGCTGGAGCTGATCAGGGCGGACGGACTGCGCCCCGGCGACCGGCTGCCGTCCGCGCGGGAGCTGTCCCAGCGCTTCGCGGTGACCACGCCGACGCTGCGCGAGGCGCTGCGCCGGCTGGAGGCGACCGGTGCGGTCCAGCTCCGGCACGGCTCGGGGATCTACGTGGGCGCCGACCTCGAACGCGTGGTCATCCCCAACCCCAACGTCGGGGAGCTGGAGGCCGGCCGGCTGCTCCAGCTGCTGGACGCCCGGCTGCTCATCGAGCCGCCGCTGGCCGGCCGCGCGGCCCGGCTGGCCGGGCCCGCCGACGTCGAGCTGCTCCGCGCCATCCTCGACCAGGCGGGCGCGGACCTGCGCGGCGGCGAACCCGCCGGCCGGGACGCGACCGCCCAGCACGGCTCGCACGGCTCGCACGGCTCGCCCGCGTCCGACGCGGAGGCCCGCCTCCACAAGGCCAACATGAGCTTCCACAGCGAGGTCGCGGGCCTCGCGGGCAACTCCGTGCTCTGCGAGGTCATCGACTCGCTGCTCACGGTGCACGCGTCCGAGCAGCGCGAGATACAGCGGATCTTCGACGACCGCGTCCGCGACTTCGAGGAGCACACCGCGATCCTCGCCGCCATCGAGGCGGGCGCCGAGCGGGACGCCGAGGCGCTCATGCGGTCCCACCTCACCGACATCAAGCACGTGATCGAGCAGCGGCTCGCCTGAGCGGGCCGCTCCACCGTCCCCACCCCCACTGTCCCACCCCCCACCGTCCCCAACCCCCCGCCGCACGGCCCTGCGCCGTGCGGCCGGTTCACCCATCCCAGAAACCTTCGACCACCCCGATCGGGCATCGGCGCCCGATGAAGGAGGCCACCATGGTGTCCAAGCGACTGCGGGCGACCGCGCTCACCGTGGGCGCGCTCCTGCTCGCCGCCGGCTGCGGGTCCGGCGACTCCGGCGGGAGCAAGTCCGAGCTCAAGCTGTACAACGACAAGGGCGCCTGGAAGCCCTACTTCGAGCAGATGGCCGCCCTGGGCAAGCAGCAGACCGGGCTCGGCATGACACCGGTCGGCTACACCGACGAGCCGACCTACACCGCGTTCATCAAGACCTCGTTCCGCACGAACGTCAAGCCCGACCTGTTCACCTGGTCGACCGGCGGGCGCCTCGAGGAGATCGTCAAGCAGAAGCAGGTGGCCGAGACCACCGACATCTGGCAGGACTCCATCAAGAACGGCGACCTCACCGAGGACCTGAAGAAGTACTACACGGTCGACGGCAAGCAGTACTGCGTCCCGCTGAACACCGCCTACTGGGGCATGTTCTACAACAAGAAGGTCTTCGCGAAGCACGGCGTGAAGCCGCCCACGACCTGGGCGGAACTGGAGAAGGCCGCGGAGACGCTGAAGTCGAAGGGGCAGGTCCCCTTCAACCACACCACCCCGACGTCGCTGTTCTCCTTCGCCTGGTTCGAGCAGATCCTCGCCGGCACCGACCCCGACCTGTACGAGCGGCTGTCGAAGGGCGAGGCGTCCTACACCGACCCCGGCGTGGTGAAGGTGATGGAGCGCTGGAAGTCGATGATCGACAAGGGCTGGTTCTCCAAGCCCGGCGACAAGGCCGACCCCGCCGACCACTTCAAGTCCGGCGACGCCGCAATGGTCATCAGCGGGACCTGGTTCAACACGAGCATGACCCAGCGCGGCCTCAAGCAGGGCCAGGACTACGGGTTCTTCTTCATCCCCAACGTCGACCCGGCCCTGCCGAAGCGGTCGCTGGTCTTCGAGAGCGGCCCGCTCTGCTCGCTGCGCAAGGCCCCCGACCCGGCGGCCAGCACCAAGTACCTCAAGTGGTGGGTCACCCCCACCGCGCAGGAGAAGTGGGCGAACGCGCGCGGCGACGTGTCCGGCAACCCCAAGGTGAAGATCGCCGACCCCGAGCTGACCGCGGTCACCAAGGAGGCGGCGTCGCCGGAGAACCGGCTCGTGCTGCGCTACTTCGAGGCCGCGCCCTCGCCCGTCCTCACCGAGGCGCTGAGCGGCTTCGACAAGTTCCTGAACAAGCCAGAGACCTATATGGACGTCCTCAAGAGCATCCAGAAGGCGAACGAGGCGTACTGGAAGTCGAACTGATCCGATGAGCACGCACAAGGCCACCGCCACCCGCCCGAAGACGGCGGTGGCGAAGGCGCCGGGCTCCGGCCGCCGCGCGGGGCGCGGCGGCCGGGCCGGGAAGGGCTTCGCGCTGCACGGCCGGTTCCGGCACGCGTACGTCTCCCCGGCCGTCCTGTTCGTCGCCGTCCTGCTCTACCTGCCGTTCCTGTGGACGGCGTACCTGAGCTTCACCAGCTACGACGGGCTGGCGTCACCGGAGTTCACCGGCCTGGACAACTACAAGCGGCTCCTCGAGGACGACGCGCTCGTCACGTCCATCCGCAACACGCTGCTGTGGGTCGTCGGGACCGTCGCCCTGCCGGTGGGGCTCGGGCTGCTCGTCGCGGTGCTGTCCTACGACCTCAAGGGCGGCGGCTGGTTCCGGCTGCCGTTCCTGCTCCCGTACGCGATGTCGGGCGCCGGCCTCGGCGTGATCTGGGGCTTCATCCTCCAGCCGGACGGCATGGCCAACCAGATCCTCACCCTGTTCGGGATGCCGGGCGGCGACACCGCCTTCCTGCAGGACGGCCCCCGCAACACCATCGCGATGATCGTCGTCTGGACGTGGCAGCAACTCGGCGTCAACATGCTGCTGTTCGTCGTCGGCCTCCAGTCGATCCCGAAGGCGCCGATCGAGGCGGCCCGCATCGACGGCGCGTCCGGCTGGGCGATGTTCCGGCACGTGATCTGGCCGCTGATGCGCCCGATCACCACGGTCGTGTTCGGCCTCGCGCTCGTCGCCGGGCTGAAGAACTTCGACATCGTGTGGGTGATGACGCAGGGCGGGCCCGGACGCTCGTCGGAGACCCTCGCCGTGACCATGTACCGGGACGTGTTCGTCGCCAACGAGTACGGCTACGGCTCGGCGGTCGCGGTCCTGCTCACCACCGTCACCGGCCTCGCCTCGTACGTGTACCTGCGCAGGCAGATCGGCGGGGAGGAGAAGTCATGAGCGAAGCGAACCGGAGGGTGCGGGGGGCCGTCCCCCGCGAGGTGCGCCGATGAACCGATTGACGCTGAACCTGCGCCGTGCCGTCCTCGCGCTGCTGGGCCTGGCGTGGCTGTTCCCCACGTACCTGATCATCGCGAACGCGGTGCGGCCGGCCGGCGACTACGATCCGTCGGACGCGGTGAAGCCGCCGTCCTCGCTCGGCCTGTTCGACAACGTCTCCCAGGCATGGGACCGGACCGCCGTCGGCGACACGCTGCTCAGCACCCTGCTGTACAGCGTCGTCTCGCCCGCGGTGGCCGTCCTGCTGGGCGCGCTCGCCGGGTACGCGATCGTGGTGCTGCGCCTCAAGCACGGCTTCGCCTGGTTCGTGGTGATCTTCGCCGGGACGGTGGTGCCGTTCCAGATGCTGCTCATCCCGCTGTTCGTCGGGTACAGCGAGGTGTCGCTGTACGACAGCCGGCTCGGCCTGATCATCATCTACTCGGCGATCAACGTGCCGCTGGCCGCGCTGGTCATGCGCAACTTCTTCGGCAACGTCGCCGTGTCGATCTTCGAGGCGGCGCGGCTGGACGGCGCGTCCACCTTCCGCATCTTCTGGCGGATCTACCTCCCGCTCTCCTCGGCGGCCCTCGCCGCCGTGTTCATCCTGGAGTTCACCTTCGTCTGGAACGACCTGCTGTTCGGCCTCACGCTCTCCCAGTCGGAGACCGTCCGTCCGGTGTGGGCCGAACTGTCCGCGCTGACCACCGACGTGTACGCCGGAACCCCCGTACCGATCGCACTGGCCGCCGGGCTAGTGGTCTCCCTCCCGACCGTCGTGCTGTTCCTGGCGACCCAACGCCTCTTCACCCGCGGCCTCACCCTGGCCCAGTTTTAACGCCCCGCTCCAACGCTCCCCAGAGAGAGATTGACGCATAACGATGACGAGTCGTCTGCTTCAGGCGAGCCTCGGTTCGCCCGACTATGACGGGATCCGCGACGCGCTGCGCCAGGACACCTCCACCGAGGTGCTCGCCGTGCGCGGGCTGTCCGTCCGCGCCGCCGTGCTGCCGCTGTTCAAGCGCGGCGAGGACGGCGGGCTCCGGCAGGCCGTCCGGGTGACCCTCTCCGGAGGCGGCGCCGTGGAGGTGGCCCTCAAGGACGGCGACGCCGACCTCGCGTCCGCCACCGGGGACGGCGGCACGCTGACGCTGCTCGTCCCCGAGGTGGACGCCCCGCGCCGCGTCACCCTGGAGGTGCGCGACGCCGCCGGGCTCGTCGGCGCCGCGCCGCTCGACCTCACCCCGCAGCGCAAGTGGAACGTCTTCGTCGTCCACCACTCGCACCTGGACATCGGCTACACCGACACCCAGGGCACCGTCCTGCGGCACCACCTCGACTACCTCGACGCGGCGCTGCGGCTCGCGCGGGAGACCGACGGGCGGCCGGACGACGCGCGCTTCCGCTGGTCGGTCGAGTCGTCGATGCCGGCGCTGCGCTGGCTCGCGACCCGCTCCGCCGACCAGGTCGCCGAGTTCACCGACCGGGTCCGCGCGGGCAACATCGAGGTCACCGCGTTCCCGATGCAGCTGCACACGGAGGCGTGCTCGACGGAGGAGCTGTACCGCCAGCTCCGCTTCGTCGAGGACCTGCGGCGCGCGTACGGCATCGAGGTCCGGTCCGCGATGCACACCGACATCCCCGGCGCCGTCGTCGGGACGGTGGACGCCCTGAACGCGGCCGGCGTCCGCTACCTCGCCGCCGCGCACAACTGGGCCGGGCGGTCCGTGCCCTACATCACCGGCGGCGACAAGCTGGCGCGGCCGTTCCGGTGGCGGTCGCCGGGCGGCGGCGAGCTGATCGTCTGGTTCACCGACACCCCGCACGGCATGGCCTACATGGAGGGCAACACCGTCGGCCTCGTCGACTCCTACGACCTCGCCGAGGACCTGCTGCCCCGCTACCTCGGCTCCCTCGCCGACCGCCCCTACCCGTACGGGCCCGGCACGTTCGGCTGGTACGCGGCGCCCGGCCAGGTCGGCGCCGCCAAGGACCCCGACTTCCTGGACGCCGTCCACCTGCGCGTGCAGGGCGCGCACGCCGACAACGCCGGGCCGTCGATCGTCCCCGCCGACATCGCGCTGCGGTGGAACGAGACGTGGGCGTACCCGCGGCTGCGGATGGCGACCAACGCCGACTTCTTCGAGTACGTCGAGGAGCACCACGGCGACCGGCTCCAGACCCACGAGGGCGACTGGACGGACTGGTGGGCCGACGGCCTCGGCTCCGGCGCCCGGCCGCTCGGCTACGTCCGGCGGGCGCAGAACATCCTGCGGTCGGCGGAGACGCTGCACGCCCTCGCCGACGAGCGCGGCGACGAGCGGACCGGTTTCTCGTGGGGGGACGACCCCCCACACCCCCCGCAAGAGCCGGCCGGTCCGCTTCCCTCCGCTCCGCTGGAGCTGCGCTCCGGGAACCGGACCGGGGCGTCCCGGCTGATCGACGAGGCGTACGACCGGGCCGCGCTGTTCGACGAGCACACCTGGGGCGCCGCCAACCCGTGGGAGGACGCCGAGGAGGGCGGCGACTCCGGCGGCCTGCAGTGGACCCGCAAGTCGCAGGTCGGCTACCAGGCCCACGACGACGCCCTCGACCTGCTCCAAGCCGGCGCGCGGCGGCTCGGCGCGACGTTCGGGCCCGCGCCGGACGCGCTCGCCTCGTTCCTCGTCGTCAACCCGGGCACGGCAGCCCGCACCGACGTCGCCCGCGCGTTCCTGCCCCGCGACGTCGTCGCCGCGGACGTCCCCATCGCGCTCGTGGACGCCCGCACCGGCGAGCCCGTCCCGCACCGCGAGGAGGAGGTCGACCCGGACGAGTGGCCCACCCGCCCGATCGGCCGCCACCTGGAGGCCGTGCTGCCGGACGTCCCCGGCCACGGGCACGTCCGCGTCGACGTCGTCCGCGCCGGGACCGCGGCCGCCGAGCCGGTCGACCTCGGCCTGGACGGGACGATCGAGAACGAGTTCTACCGCGTCGCCTACGACCTCAAGGAAGGCCACATCGCCTCGGTCTTCGACAAGGCCGCCGGCCGCGAGTTGGTGAACACCGACGGCATCGCCGGGTTCGGGCAGTACATCTACGACCGGTACGCGACCGCGCCGCATTTCAACCACATGTCCGGGCACATGCTCGTCCATGACAAGACGATGCTCGGTGACCGGGCCGTGGCCACCCACGCGACCGTCACCAAGTGCGAGCGCACCCCCGCCGGCGAGCGCCTCGTCATCGAACTGCACGGCAAGGGCGTCGACTGGCTGCGCACCACGATCGACCTGTACGCGGGCGTGCCGCGCGTGGACGTCCGCTACCAGCTCGGCAAGCAGCCCACCGCGGCGAAGGAGGCGGTGTTCTTCTCCTTCCCGTTCGCCGTGGACGGCCCGCCCGCCGCGTGGGAGCTGACCGGCGGCGTCGGCGGCACCGGCGTCCCGAGCGTCCCGGGGTCGGCGGAGCACATGCGCCCGATCCGGCACTGGGTCGCGTTCGAGGACCCCGAGCTGACCGTCGCGTGGGCGACGCTGGAGGCCCCGCTCGTCCAGTTCGGCTCCATCCACATGCCGTACGCGCCGTTCCCGCCCACGCTCGACAACGAGGACGGCACCGTCTACTCGTGGGCGCTGAACAACATCTGGGACACCAACTTCCCGTCCCAGCAGCAGGGCGAGACGACCTTCCGGTACGCGTTCGCGTCCGGTGCCGCCGGCTCCGGCCGCCGCCTCGGCGCCCGCACCGCCGCCGGCCTCACCGACCCGTTCGTCGCCACCCTCGCCACCGGCACCGCGCCCGCGGCCGAGTCGGGGACGTTCCTGCGCGTCGACGACCCGGACGTGCTCGTCACCTCGGTGGGCCGCGCCCGCGACGGCGGCGGCCTCGCCGTCCGGCTCCAGTCGCTCGCCGCCGGCCCGGTGGAGACGGAGCTGCACGTGCCCGGCGCGGTGAGCGCGCGGCTGAGCGGCGGTTTGGAGCGTCACCCGGCGGAACTTCCCGTCCGGGACGGCACGATGACGGTCCGGCTGCCCGCCTGCGGCATCGCCACCGTCACCGTTCGGCGTTGATCACGGATCGGGGACACATGAAGATCACAGGCATCCGCGCGACCACGGTCACCGTGCCGCTGGAGGCGCCGCTCCTGCACAGCAACGGCGCCCACTGGGGCCGCTTCGTCCGGACGATCGTCGAGGTCGAGGCCGACAACGGGCTGATCGGGCTCGGCGAGATGGGCGGCGGCGGGCAGAGCGCCGAGGCCGCCTTCCAGGCCCTCGCCCCGCACCTGGAGGGGCACGACCCCTTCGAGCTGGAGGCGCTCCGCTTCAAGATCGCCAACCCGACGGCGAGCCTCTACGACAACCGCGTGCAGATGCTCGCCGCCATCGAGTTCGCCTGCCTGGACCTCATCGGCCAGCACCTCGGCGTCCCGGTGCACGACCTGCTCGGCGGGCGCATCCGCGACTCCGTCCCGTTCGCGTCCTACCTGTTCTTCCGGCCGCCGGGGCCCGGCGGAGTCCCGGAGGTCCGCACGCCGGAGCAGCTCGTCGCGCACGCCCGCGACCTGAAGGCCCGGCACGGGTTCACCGTCCACAAGCTCAAGGGCGGCGTGTTCCCGCCCGAGCACGAGCTGGAGAGCTACCGGGCCCTCGCCGAGGCGTTCCCCGGCGACGGCCTCCGCTACGACCCGAACTCCGTGCTCAGCCTGAAGGAGGGCCTGCGCTTCGGGAAGGCCATCGAGGACCTCGACAACGACTACCTTGAAGACCCCGTCCTCGGCCTGGAGGGGCTGCGGCTCGTCCGCGAGCGCGTGGACGTCCCGCTCGCCACCAACACCGTCGTCGTGAACTTCGAGCAGCTCGCCGCGAACGTGCTGCGCCGCAGCGTGGACGTCGTCCTGCTCGACACGACGTTCTGGGGCGGCATCCGGGCCTGCGTGAAGGCGGCCGGGGTGTGCGAGACCTTCCAGATCGGCGTCGCCGTCCACTCGTCCGGGGAACTCGGCATCCAGCTCGCCACGATGCTGCACCTCGGCGCCGTCCTGCCCAACCTCACCTACGCCGCCGACGCGCACTACCACCACCTCGCCGACGACGTCATCGAGGGCGGCCTCATGAAGTACGCCGACGGCAGGATCCCCGTGCCCACCGGACCCGGCCTGGGCGTCCGCCTGGACCGTGACAAACTCGCCGAGTACGCCGAGCTGTACAAGGAACTGGGCGGCTACCCCTACGACCGCGACCCGGGCCGCCCCGGCTGGTACCCGATCATCCCGAACGACCGCTGGGCGGACCCGGCCGTCCCACTGGCGCCGCTCGAATAACCTGCCACCTGTGATTCGTTACGCGACCCCCGACGACGTCCCGGACATCCTGCGGCTGATCCGCGAACTGGCGGACTACGAGCGCGCCCTCCACGAGGTCAAGGCCACCGAGGAGCAGCTCACCGCCCGTCTCTTCGGCGACGACCCGAAGGCCTTCGCCCACGTCGTAGAGCACGAAGGGCGCGTCGTCGGGTTCGCCCTGTGGTTCCTCACGTTCTCCACGTGGAACGGCACCCACGGCATCTACCTGGAGGACCTGTTCGTCGAGCCGGACGTCCGCGGCCACGGCTACGGCAAGGCCCTGCTCACCGAACTCACCCGCATCGCCGACGAGCGCGGCTACGAACGCGTCGAGTGGGCCGTCCTCAACTGGAACACTCCGGCCATCGGCTTCTACGAGTCCCTCGGCGCCCGCCCCCAGGACGAGTGGACGGTCTACCGCCTCACCGGCGACGCCCTCACCAAGGCCGCCCGCTCCAGCTGATCCCGGACATGGCGGATGATCCCGGACATGGCAGAGGCCCGGCCAGCCGCCGGCCGGGCCTCAGCTTTCGTCCAGGTCAGCCCTGCTTGGTCTCCCAGAAGATCTTGTCGATCTCCGCGATCTTGCCCAGCAGGTCATCGGCGACCTTGGGGTCCATGCTCCCCTTGGTGCCGGCCGCGCCGGCCAGCTTGGTGGCCTCGTTGAACAGCTGGTGCAGCTGCGGGTACTTCTCGAAGTGCGGCGGCTTGAAGTAGTCGGTCCAGAGCACCCACAGGTGATGCTTGACCAGCTCGGAGCGCTGCTCCTTGATCAGGATCGCCCGGGAGCGGAACTCCGGGTCCTCGTTGGCGGCGTACTTCTCACAGATCGCCTTGACCGACTCGGCTTCGATCCGGGCCTGCGCCGGGTCGTAGACGCCGCACGGCAGGTCGCAGTGCGCGGACACCGTGGTCTTCGGGCGCAGAAGCTTGAGCAACACCTGCGAATCCCTTCCCTCGTTGCGGATCATGCTCAGGTCACCGACATTACCCTTGTGCCGCGGGACGCGTCCGCCCAGGGCACTCGGTATTTCGGCCTAAGACCCGGACCGCGCGCGGCCCGGAACCTTCCCAGCAGTGTTTGTCACCGCCGCCCGCCGGAGTATGCGGCCGACCAAGGAGGATCATGCGTATCCGCGAGGGCCGCCGTGCGGTGTTGTGGGGGCTCGCCGGTGGGGTGGTGCTCGCGGTGGTCGGGGTGCGGCGGGTGCGGACGGTGGAGGTCAGCGGGGAGTCGATGCTGCCGGGGCTGCGTCCGGGGGACTGGCTCATCGTCCGGGTTGGCACCCGCCTCACGCCCGGTGCCATCGTTGTGGCGGAGCATCCTCAACGTCCTGGGCTTCTCATCGTCAAGCGCGCCACGCACCGCACTGATGAAGGCTGGTGGCTGGAGAGCGACAACCAGCGCGCCCCCGGGCGCAGTGACAGTTGGGACTTCGGTGCCGTCCCCGACGACCTCATGATGGGACGCATCCTGGCCCGCTACTGGCCCCTCCCGGTGAAGCGCGTGCCGTAGCCCTGGCGGGGACGGGGACGAACTGGCCGAAAGTACGACCGCTGCTAGGGCGAACCGTGCTTTGGGCCGGTGATCTGGGACGGTGCCGTTGACGACGATGCCGTCATGCCACATGAAGACCCTGTCCCGATGCTGCACGCCGAGGGACTGACGAAACGATATGGCCGCCGGCGCGAGGCGCTGAGCGGAGTCGACCTGCACGTCCCGGCCGGACGCATCGTGGGCCTGGTAGGTCCGAACGGCGCCGGCAAGTCGACGCTGCTGAACATGGCCTGCGGGCTGCTGGAACCGACGTCGGGCTCCCTGCGCGTGCTGGGGTCCCCACCGGCGGCGAGTGCCGCGCACCTGGCCAGGGTCGGGTTCGTCGCGCAGAACACCCCCGTCTACCCCTCGTTCAGCGTGGCCGACCATCTGCGTCTGGGGGCGCGCCTGAACCCGTCCTGGGACCAGGGCATGGCCGAGCGGCGCATCGCGCAGGTCGGGCTCAACCCCGGCCAGAAGGCGGGACGGCTGTCGGGCGGTCAGCGCGCGCAGCTCGCGCTGACGATCGCCGCCGCGAAGCGTCCCGAGCTACTGGTCTTCGACGAGCCGGCCGCCGCGCTGGACCCGCTGGCGCGGCAGGGCTTCCTCGCGAACCTGATGGAGTTCGTCGCCGAACTCGGTGCCAGCGCAGTGCTGTCGTCGCACCTGCTCGGCGACATCGAGCAGGTCTGCGACTACCTCATCGTGCTGTGCGACGCGCGGGTCCAGGTGGCCGGGGACGTCCGCGACCTGCTGGCCCGCCACCACCGGGTGACCGGCGATCTCGACCGGCTTCCCGCAGGGGTCGAGGTCGTCCGGGCGGAGCAGGGCGGTGCGCTCGTGCGCACGGCCCTCCCGGCGTCGGAGCTCCCGCTCCGGGCCGGGCCCGTCTCGCTCGAAGAGCTGGTGCTCGCGTACATGTCGCGGGCGAACACGCCCGTCGCCGGGGTCGGCGCCGTGGCCGGGGAGGGAGCACGATGATCTGGTTGAACTGGCGGCAGTTCCGCCTCCACGCGCTCGCCGGCGCCATCGGGCTCGGAGTGATCGCCGCCTATCTGCTGTACCTCGGCATGGACATCCGGGACGCCCACGACGCCTACCAGGCCCGGTGCGCCGACACCGCCGCGTGCGCGCAGGCCGCGAGCCAGTTCTCGGGGAGCTACCGGAGCACGCTGCTGTTCCTGGCCGCCGGGCTCGGGCTGATCCCCGTCGTCCTCGGCGCGTTCTGGGGAGCGCCGCTGATCGCCCGGGAACTGGAACTCGGCACCCACCGGCTGGTGTGGAGCCAGAGCGTGACCCGCCGCCGCTGGCTGATCGCCAGGATGGCCTTCACCGCCCTCGCCGCGATGGCCGTGACGGGCCTGGCCGCCCTGCTGCTCACCTGGGCGGCCGCCCCCTACGACGAGGTCGCGTCCGACCGGTTCGGTGCGATCGAGTTCGGCGCCCGCAACATCGCCCCGATCGGCTACGCCTTCCTCGCCTTCACTCTCGGGACCACCATCGGGCTCCTCGTCCGCCGGACGCTCCCGGCGATGGCCATCACGGGCGTCGTCTTCCTCGCCGTCCAGTTCACGGTGCCGAACATGGTGCGACCGCACCTCATGCCATCGGAGAAGGTGACGCTGCCGCTGACCGCCCAGGCCATCAACGGGGCCAAGAACCTCGGCAGCATCACCGGCGCCCCGGTCATCGGCGGCCTGCAAGTACCCGGCGCACCCGACGCGTGGATCAGCGACACCAGCCCGATGCGCACCGCCGACGGTCGGACGCTCAGCGAGAAGAAGTTCAACGCGTGCCTCGACACCCCGTCCAAGACCGGCGCCGGAGGGACGTTCGGTGACGCCGCGGTGTGCCTGTCCGCCCTCGACCTGCACGTCGACATCGAGTACCAGCCCGGCGACCGCTACTGGTCCTTCCAACTGGCCGAGACGGGCCTCTACCTGCTGACCGGCGCGCTCCTGACCGCCATCGCCCTGCGTCGCATCAGGCGGGTGTGAGCCACTGATGGAGAACAACTGCAGAAATGCCGCCGACCGGTCAGACATCCTGCTCAACATCGGGTTGGGCCTGACGTTCGCCCTGGGCATCGCCTTCACGGCGTTCATGCTCGCCGTCAGCTGGGGCGGCGCCTACTGGCTCTTCACCACCGCCGTCGCGGTCGTCGTGTGCGGACTGGCTCTGCTGCGTGGACACCGCAGAGTGTGGCCCGCAGCCGCGAGCCTGACCGTGGCGGCCGGAGCAATAGCGACGTCCATGGCGACAGAACTGCCCCAGGAGCCCGCCCCCGCGACGGCCTTGGCCCTGGCCGTCCTCATCGGTTCCGCCCTCAGAGCGCTGCCGGCGCCATCGGCCGTCTGCATCGCCGTGGGCGGCGTCGCCGTGATCGCGCTCAGCTGGCTCCCCGGCCCCTCCGCAGTGACGGTGTTGGCCACGGCCTTGATGGCCGGTGGGCTCGCCGTCGGGCCGCTGCTGCGCGTGCTCGCGCCCGTCCGGTCGTCCGGCACGCCGATAGCCTGGCGGACATGACCGTTCCGGCGGGATGGGTCCGGGGCGCCTCCGTGACCGGGCTCGGTGCCGCGTTCCTCACGGCGATCACCGTGCAGGCCGCCGCCATCGCGCAGAGCTGGGGCAGCTGGTACTGGGCGCCGGGCTGCGCCTTCGCGGCGGCGGTGTGCCTCACGGCCCTGGCCGGGCTGCGCCGACCGCTCTGGCCGGCCGTCACGGGGCTCGTCCTCGCGGCGGCGGCCATCGCGACCACCCGCCTGAGCGGCTCCGACCTTCCCGCCGAACCCAGCCCGGCCATGGCCGTGGGGCTGGCGGTACTGACCGCCTCCGCCCTCCGAACCCTCCCGCCGGCACCGGCCGCCGCCATCACGGCCGCCGGACCGGCGCTGATCATCGCCGGTCAGCTGGCGGCCGGGCCGCCGTTCTCCGAACTCGCGGCGGTGACGGTGCTGGACGGCCCGATCTGGCTGGCCGCAGTCGGCGCCGGGCTCTCCCTCCGGATACTGGACGCGCGGGAGCGCGCGACCGCAGAGCAGGTCCGGCGAGAGGAGCGGCTGGAGCTGGCCCGGGAACTGCACGACGTCGTGGCGCACCACATCACGGGCATGCTGCTCCAGGCGCAGGGCGCCCAGGTGGTCGCGCGGCGCAACCCGGAGCAGGTGGGCGAGTACCTCAGCGAGATGGAGGCCGCGGGCACCGAAGCCCTGGCCGCGATGCGGCGGGTGGTCGGCCTGCTGCGCGACACCGACGACGCGGCACCGGCGTCCCCCGGACCGGAGGGCCTCGGCGCACTCATCGAGCGCTTCCGCCGCCAGGGCCCCGAGGTCACGTTGACCATGCCGGACGAGAACGAATGGCCCCCGGAGGTGACGACGACTGTGTACCGCGTCGCGCAAGAGGCGCTGACGAACGTCCTGCGGCACGCGCCCAAGGCCCGATCGGTCACGGTCACCGTCGACCAGGGCACACAGGGCGTCACCATCGAGGTCGCCGACGACGCCCCGGCACCCGTGGCTCGCCACCCCCACCGCGGCTACGGCCTGATCGGCATGCGCGAACGCGTCGAATCGCTCGGCGGCTCACTGCAGGCAGGACTGCGCCCGGGCAGCGGCTGGTCCGTGCGAGCGACGCTGCCCGCGGGGGAGCGCCGGTGACCATCTCGGTTCTCCTCGCCGACGACCAGGCGATGGTCCGCCGCGGGCTGCGGCTGATCCTGGAGGACCAGCCCGACATCACGGTCGTGGGGGAGGCGTCCGACGGGGCCGAGGCGGTCGCTCTGGCGCGCCGACTGCGCCCGGACGTGTGCCTGGTCGACATCAGGATGCCCCGGCTCGACGGCATCGAGGTGACCCGCGCACTGGCAGGCCCGAAGACCACCGACCCGATGCGTGTCGTCGTGGTCACCACCTTCGACCTGGACGAGTACGTCTACGGCGCGCTGCGCGGCGGCGCTGCGGGCTTCATCCTCAAGGACGCCGGACCCGCACTCCTCGTCGAGGCGGTCCGCGCCGCCCACAACGGTGAGGCATTGGTCTCGCCCTCCGTCACCGTTCGTCTGCTGCGGCACCTGACGGCCGCCTCGGCACCACCACGCACCGTCCAGCCGCCCCTGTCGGACCGCGAACTGGAAGTCGTCCGCGCGCTCGCACGAGGCCGCACCAACCAGGAGATCGCCGCCGAGCTGTTCATCTCGCTCAGCACCGTCAAGAGTCACCTGTCAGGCATCCAGGCCAAGCTGGGAGTGCGCAACCGCGTCGGCATCGTCACCTGGGCATGGGAGAACCGCCTGGTAGACCCGTCCTGACCCACCTGTTCCGCGCCTGGAATCTGTTGTAGGCATCGGGCGAGGGTCTTGTGTGCAGCCAGGTTGTCGCAGACCGGCTGCACCCCAGTTCGGTCGGGACGGCCTGTCGATCGCGCCAGGAACTTTTGAACTCGGTCGCGTCGTGCGGGTGGTGCAGTTCGGTGCCGTCGTGATGTTGAAGGTGGCGAAGGCAGGTCCACGCATGGCATAACGGCATGCTCGGACGGATGGTGGCGGGGGGCGCTTGAGAAGCGAACCGGCGTCAGGTTGACCAGTGTGCGGCGCCGGGCGGGGTCTGTTCCGACGTGAGGGGACGCCGCTTCCGGGGCCGCTTCCGAGGCCTCGTCCGGCAGGATCGAGGGTGGACGCCGGGGCCGGGGCTCATCGGCCGATGCTGCTGGCCCGTGCTCGGTGAACCTCTTGCGCCACACTTGGCGGCCGTTGACGGTGAGACGCCCAGCTCGGCGGCCACAGGCGTGTGGAGCGCACCCCAGGCTGGGCGCAGGCCGACACAATCCGGCACCGCAACGTATACGCCTACGACCAGGCCGCCGCCCGCGCCCCGCGCTCCCACTCCGCCCGCGTCCCGCGCTCCCACTCCGCCCGCGTCCCGCGCTCCCACTCCGCCCGCGTCCCGCGCTCCCACTCCGCCCGCGTCCCGCGCTCCCACTCCGCCCGCGTCC
>NZ_JBFARO010000037.1:0-21547 GCF_040677125.1 Actinomadura sp. NPDC049382 | reverse complement strand
CGTCCCGCGCTCCAACTCCGCCCGCTCGGCCGCGGTCACCGAAGAAGGCACCTTCGGTCGTCCCGCCCCCGCCACCGGCCCAGCACAGATTCACACCACTTCACACCACGGAATCAAACACAGAACACTAGGTGCCGAAAAGTGGTCACTCCCTCCGGTTGTGGCTGCTGGTGTTAGGGGCGTGGCGTTTGGCAGCGGCTTTGTGGAGTGCGCGGCGGGTGTGGCGGGGGCGGGCTCGGGCTTGGTGTGTGGTGGTGGTCCAGAGATTGGTGGCGGGTGGTCTGTAGGGGGCGGGCGTAGGGGTGGTGGGTGTGTCGTCGGGTGGTAGGACGCGGTAGGCGTAGCGTCCGGTGTGGTCTTGGGTGATGGCGATCTGGTGTGGGTTGGTGTGCTTGAAGCGGTTGTGCCAGCCGCAGGTGAGGGTGAGTTGGTCGGTGTTGGTGGGGCTGTGGCCGAGGGCCCAGCTGTGGACGTGGTCGACTTCGCACAGCGTCCCGGGCACTTCGCATCCCTGCACCGCGCAGGTGGGATACAGGGCTTCCAGGACCTGGCGTTGCGGGGCTGTGGCGAACCGGACCCGATGCCCTAGATAGAGCGGGGTGTTGCCGTGTCCCAGGATCAGGGGTGAGACTCCGGCGTTCAGGGCGATGCGCCGGGCCTGCTCTGCCGGGATCGGGGTGCCGTCGGTGAGCCGTGCCGGGGTGGTGCCGCCGGTGAGGGTGTCCAGGTCGCAGATGACGGTCACCTTGGTGGCCTTGTGCCCACCTGACAACACCGTGGTGAGTGCGGCCGCCGTGCGTTCGGACAGGTCGCGGTGGTCGTCGGTTCCGGCGGGTTTGGCCAGCGGCCCGAGGGTGCCGTCCCAGATGGCTGCGTCTTCGGCGTTGAGCCAGCCTTTGATGTAGCGGCCGCCGTCCAACGACCGGGTCGAGTCGATCCAGGACCGCTCGTATCCGCGCGCGACGTCCTCGGGGGCTTGCTCGCGTCCGTCGCGTTCGGCGATGAGGTCGGTGATCTTGTTGCCGAACGCGGCGACCTTGCCCGCGGAGAAGCCCTGCCCGGCCAGGTCGAGGAGGATGTGTTCGGCGTCGGCGCAATCGGTGTCGTCCAGGCGTGCGACGGCGGCGCTGATGGTGCTGGCGTATCCGTAGGACAGTTCCCCGTCGATCAGGCGGCGGGTGACCTCGGGGAGGCGGTGGCGCTGGCGGGCCAGGTGCAGACGTTCCTTGGCGCGGGCTTCGCGCATGCCCAGCCGGGTGCGCAGCCACGCCAGGGTGGAAGGCAGTCCCCACCGGCGCATCTCCCCGGAGGCATCGACGCGGGCGATCAGAGCGGCCAGTGCGCTTTCGTGCTGGTCGGTGGCGCGGGCGAGGGTCTCGGCCTGGGTGAGGCAGTCGCCCGCCGAGGCGGGCGCCTCGCGGCGGGCGAGTTCGGCCGCGATCGAGGCCGCCGCGTCCACCAGCTCTGCGGTGGACATCGACGCGGTGTCGATCCGGCTCGAACACATGTCTCAATGTTATCGAACAGTCACGCAAGATCGCCCCGATTTCAATAAAGAATCTTGTCGTCTTTACAGCCGAGCCCAATCGGGGAATATTTCGCCCATCCGGGCGCCGTAAACGGTCCGATCACCAGCCGCAGTCCTTCGGGGTCGAAGACCCCGGGCCCAGGGGCAGCGGCCACGCACCGACCTGCAGCCGAACCACTACACCCACGCCACTGAGCCCAGCCGAAGTGACTTCAGCCCAGCACGACCGCAACGTCCACACCCACCCGCAGAGGCCGCCGCAACCGGGCACCTGCAGCAACCACACTATTCCGGTAAAAACCGCCGCAACTGGGACCAGAAACAGAACGCCCGCTAGTGTTCTGCGTTTGATATCCGTGGTGTGAATCTGTGCTGGCCGGTGGCGGGGGGCGGGACGATCGAAGGTGCCTTTTTCGGTGACCGCGGCCGAGCGGGCGCAGTTGGAGCGTGGGGTGCGGGCGGCGGCCACGTGACGCAAGAGGTTCACCGAGCACGGCCCGGCAGGACCGGCCGACGAGCCCCGGCCCGGACGCCCACCCTCGATCCCGCCGGACAAGGCCCCGGAAGCGGCCACCCTCATGCCGCAACAGACCCCGCCCGACGCCGCAGCCGCTCTGCGACAACCTGGCCACCCACAACACACACGCCCGATGCCTACAGCAGATTCCAGGCGCAGAACTCTTTGAGGACGAGGCGGTCGTGGAGGAGATCCTGGCCTACGGGATCGCCTTGCCGGACGGATCCGCCGCCACTGTGCCGCTGAGCGGGCGGGGGGTCGGGCGGTGGCTCACCCCAGAGAGCGCGTCACGGCGGACGGCCGCAGGACTGGTTTGGCTGTCGCCAGGGCAGTGAGGAGTGCGAGCAGGTCCCGGAATCTCGCGTTCCGGGGTCGGTCGCCAACGGCCCAGCGGTCGGTGGCTATTGGGACAGGGCCGCAAAGAGCAAGCGATCGTGCCACCGGCCTCGCAGGTGCAGGTGGTCGCGGAGATGGCCCTCGCGCCGCATGCCGATCTTGGTCAGGACGCGGGTCGACGCTTTGTTCCGGGGGTCGCAGGTGGCGGAGACCTTGTGCAGGCCCAGGTCGTCGAAGCCGAAGCGGAGCAGAGCGGCGGCGGCTTCGCCTGCATACCCGCGTCCCCACCACTGGCGGTGCAGGACGTAACCCAGCTCTGCGCGCCCGTGGGACGTGCTGGTGACCTGGAGTTCGATCGATCCGATGAGAGTGCCCTGCTCCTGCTCGACCACGGCGAGCCCGAACCGGTGGCGGGGGAGGTCACCGGCGTCCTGGACGACCTCGGTCAGGAACGCGGTGGTGTCCTGCGTTCTGTTGGGACCCCAGTCGGTGTAGCGAGTCACCTCGGCGTCGCCGGCGAAGGCGTGAACGGCCGCGTGGTCATCGGCGCGGAACTCGCGTAGCAACAGCCGCGGGGTTCTCAGCTTCATGACCTGCAGACTGCCACGCGCCGTTCGAGTAAGGACGCGAGCGGGCCCGTGCCCCTCACGCGGTGGGAGTCAAGGAGACGTCATGACCGGTCCGGGTGACGGTGATGCGGAGTCTGCGAAGTGCGTCGGGTGCGCGCTCTGCTCGGAGGACCGATTGCGGCTGCTTCTGACCCCGCAGCGGCATGAAGAAGGCGTCGCCTACCGCGTGTCCGGTCGCCGTCCCTCCCGCGATGTCCAGCACGAGGAGCGCCCCCGCGCATTCGGGGCCCGAGCAGGGGACCACGAGACGGCCGCCGTCGCGAGTCTGCTCGACCCACGTGTACGGGATCGTGCGTGCCGCCGCCGTCACGATCACGCGGTCGAAGGGCGCTCGCTCGGGTGCGCCCTGCTCGCCGTCGCGGTTGACGACGGTGACCCGGTCGGCGAACCCCGTCCGCTCCAGGGCGGCCGATGCTGCGGCGGCCACTTCCGGGTCGATCTCCACCGTGGTGACGCGGACGCCGAGGTCGGCCATGACCGCCGCGTTGTAGCCGGTGCCGGTGCCGATCTCCAGCACGTTCAGGTCTGGCACCAGCTCTGCCGCGTCGATCATCTGCCGCATGGTGTGGAGGGCCGAGGACGAGGAGGTCGGCCAGAGCATGCCGTTCGCGTCCTGGCTGACCTGAGTGACCACCGACTCCTCAGCGGCGACGTGCTCCGCCCACAATTCCGGATCGTCAGCACGGTCGGGCGGCCGTAGCCGCTCTCCTTCCGGTCGTATCCAGATCCGCTCGGGAATGAAGTCGGCCCTGTTCACGCCTGCCCCGAACCGGTCAAGGGCGGACACTTCACCCCCTCTTGCGTCCCAGTTGCCGGCCCGAGAGCTGGTGGCGGAGTACGAGCGTGAGCACAGCGAGATTCCGCTGGAGGACTGGAGGCGGGCCCGCGCGTTCATGGCGGACGGGGCCTTCTCGATGAGGAGCCTCGGCGGGCGCTCTGACGGCCCGGCGGCCCGTGCTCCTTGGGGGGCACGGGCCGGCGGCGGGTCAGATTCGGTTGACGCCCTCGCGGCGGGCCTGGTCGGCGACCGCGGCGGTGACGGCCGGGGCGACCCGGTCGTCGAAGGGGTTCGGGATGATGTAGTCGGCGGTCAGATCGTCGCCGACGATGTCGGCCATGGCGTTCGCCGCGGCCAGCTTCATGCCCTCGGTGATGGTGTGGGCGCGGACGTCCAGCGCGCCGCGGAAGATGCCCGGGAACGCCAGCACGTTGTTGATCTGGTTCGGGTAGTCGCTGCGGCCGGTCGCGACGACCTTGGCGTGCCGGCGGGCGACCTCCGGGTGGACCTCGGGGGTCGGGTTGGAGAGCGCGAAGACGATCGCGTTCTCCGACATCGTGGCGACGCAGGACTCGTGGACGGTGCTGCCGGACAGGCCGATGAACACATCGGCGCCGCGCAGCGCCTCCTCGGTGGAGCCCTTCAGGTGCGACCGGTTCGTGATCGCGGCGATGCGCTCCTTGACCGGGTTCAGGCCGTCGCGGCCCTCGTGGATGAGGCCCTTGCTGTCGGACAGCGCTATGTCGCCGATGCCGCCCTCGATCAGCATCTTGGAGACGGCGATACCGGACGCGCCGGCGCCGGCGACGACCGCGCGCAGCTCCGACAGCGGCTTGCCGACGAAGCGGGCCGCGTTCTTCAGCGCGGCGAGCGCGACGATCGCGGTGCCGTGCTGGTCGTCGTGGAAGACCGGGATGTCGAGGGCGGCGCGGAGCCGGTCCTCGATCTCGAAGCAGCGGGGGGCGCTGATGTCCTCCAGGTTGATGCCGCCGAAGCTCGGTGCCATCCGGGTCACCGTGTCGACGATCTCGTCCACGTCGGTGCAGCTCAGCGCGATCGGCACCGAGTCGACGTCGGCGAACTCCTTGAACAGCAGGGACTTGCCCTCCATGACCGGCATGGACGCGGCGGGACCGATGTCGCCGAGGCCGAGCACGGCGGTGCCGTCGGTGACGACGGCGACGACCCTGGACGTCCAGGTGTAGTCGTAGGCCAGGTCGGGGTTGTCGGCGATGGCGGTGCACACCCGGGCGACGCCCGGGGTGTAGGCCAGCGATAGGTCGTCCTTGTTGCGGACCGGGATGGTCGACCGCATCTCCAGCTTCCCGCCGCGGTGCAGCGGAAACGCCGGATCGTCCTCCAGCGAGGGCGGTTCGGTGTGAATGGGCTCAGCAGCCACAGCGACCCCTGTCAGTGAAAGTTGGCTTTCTTGCGATGCCGCCGCGGTGGTGGTGTTTGGTGGCCTCACCAGGGTGGTCATCTCGCGACGTACGGGGGTCACCCGTTGTCCGATTGTGCCACACGGGGTCCGGGCCGCCCGGTGGCCGGGGTGGGTGTTGACCGTCACGTGACGGTCGCCACATGTAGCCGTCCGATAGCACACGGTGGGTGATGTAGAGGTAGGCGCGCCTTTGCAGCACTACCTCGTTGCGTGATTGTTTCGGACCCTTTATCCAGATCAGGGAGGTTGTGCGCCAAACTGTGCACCTGACCTTCGGATCTACACGGATCCGACGCAACGATCTGAAGGGGGACCAGTGACCACCGGTTCTCTGCGCCGTCGCCTTGTCGCGGCGAGCGCGCTCGTGCTGGGCGGCGCGCTCGCCCTGTCCGCATGCGGCGACAGTGACGACTCCGGCGACTCGGGCGGTGGCGCCGCCGCGAACACGAGCGCGGACAGCAAGCTCGCGGCCATGGTCCCGGACGCGATCAAGAGCGACGGCAAGATCTCCATCGGCACCGACGCGTCCTACCCGCCCAACGAGTCGGTCGACCCCGCGTCGCAGAAGATCGTCGGCTGGGACATCCAGCTGTTCGACGCCGTCGCGGCCAAGCTCGGCCTGAAGACCGAGTACCACAACGCGGGCTTCGACACGATCATCCCCGGCGTCCAGTCCGGCAAGTACGAGGCGGGCGTCTCCTCCTTCACCGACACCAAGGAGCGCGAGCAGGCCGTCGACTTCGTCACGTACTACTCGGCGGGGACGGCCTGGGCGGCGCTCAAGGGCAACCCCAAGAGCGTCAACCCCGACGACGCCTGCGGCAAGAGCATCGGCGTCCAGCAGGGCACGGTGCAGGTCGACGACCTCACGGCGCGCAGCAAGAAGTGCACCGACGCGGGCAAGCCGGCCATCAAGCAGGTCGTCCGCAAGCAGCAGACCGAGGTCAACAACGACCTGGTCGCCGGCAAGATCGACGCGATGGCGGCGGACTCGCCGATCGTCGGCGGCGCGGCCAAGAAGACCGGCAAGCTGGAGATCATCGGCCAGGTCTACGACACCGCGCCCTACGGCTACACCTTCGGCAAGAACTCCGGCCAGTTCAAGGAGGCCGTGCAGGCCGCGCTGAAGGCGCTCATCGCCGACGGCACCTACAAGAAGATCCTCACCGATAACGGCGTGGAGAGCGGCGCGATCACCGAGCCTGCGATCAACGCAGCGCAGAGCTGATCGAATGACGGTCGACACCGACGTCGAGAAGGGACGGCCCGAGGCGATCCGGGCCGTCCCCGTCCGTCATCCCGGCCGCTGGGCCGCCGCGGCGGTCGTGCTGGTGCTGATCGCGATGTTCGTCCACTTCCTGTTCACCAGCGACGCGCTGGACTGGGCGGAGCAGCGGAAGTACATCCTCTCCATGGCGGTGCTCAAGGGCGTCCGCAACACGATCCTGCTCACCCTCGCCGCGATGCTCGGCGGAGTGCTGCTCGGCACCGTCCTCGCGCTGATGCGGCTGTCGCCCAATCCGCTGCTGCGCGGCTCGTCGTGGTTCTACCTCTGGTTCTTCCGCGGGACGCCGCTGTACACGCAGCTGCTCGTCTGGGGCGCGATCGGCTCGCTGTTCCCCACCGTCGGGATCGGCATCCCGTTCGGGCCGGAGTTCCACACCTGGCAGACGCAGTCGCTCGTCACCGCCATGATCGCGGCGGGGCTCGGGCTCATCCTCAACGAGGCCGCCTACATGGCGGAGATCATCCGGGCCGGGATCCTGTCGGTGGACGAGGGCCAGCAGGAGGCCGCGAGCGCGCTCGGCATGTCCCGCATGCAGACCATGGGGCGGATCGTGCTGCCGCAGGCGATGCGGGTCATCATCCCGCCGACCGGCAACGAGGCGCTCTCCATGATGAAGAACACCTCGCTGGTCGCGGCGATCCCGTTCTCCGAGCTGACGTTCACCGCGCAGACCATCTACGCCAGCACCTACAAGATCATTCCGATGCTGGTGATGGCGTGCCTGTGGTACCTGCTGCTGTCCTCGCTGATGATGGTGGGCCAGCACTACCTGGAGCGCCACTTCAGCCGCGGGGTCGGCAGGGGGACGACGTCCCGCGAGCCCCGGCTCCGCTTCCGGGGCGGAGGCGGCGGCCAGTGAGCGGAGGGAAGGACACCGTGAGCAACTCCCTCTCCAAGGAGCCCGCACGGGCGCCCGAGAGCGGCGGCCTGATGGTCAAGGCCGAGAGCGTGCACAAGTCCTTCGGCCGCCTGGAGGTGCTGAAGGGCATCGACCTGGAGGTGCGGCAGGGCGAGGTGATGTGCGTCGTCGGGCCGTCCGGGTCCGGGAAGTCGACGTTCCTGCGCTGCATCAACCACCTGGAGAAGATCAACGCCGGGCGGTTGTGGGTGAACGGCCACCTGGTCGGCTACCGGGAGTCCGGCGGCAAGCTCTACGAGCTGCGCGACCGGGAGGTGGCCGCGCAGCGCCGCGAGATCGGCATGGTGTTCCAGCGGTTCAACCTCTTTCCCCACAAGACGGCGCTGGACAACGTCATGGGCGCGCCGATGTGGGTCAAGAAGCTTCCGAAGGAGCAGGTCAGGCGGCAGGCCCTCGAACTGCTGGAGCGCGTCGGGCTCGCCGACAAGGCGCAGAACTACCCCTCGCAGCTGTCCGGCGGGCAGCAGCAGCGGGTGGCGATCGCGCGGGCGCTGGCCATGGAGCCGGCGCTGATGCTGTTCGACGAGCCGACGTCCGCGCTGGACCCCGAGCTCGTCGGCGAGGTGCTGGAGACGATGAAGCAGCTCGCGCTCGACGGCATGACGATGGTCGTGGTCACCCACGAGATGGGGTTCGCCCGCGAGGTCGGCGACTCCCTGGTCTTCATGGACGGCGGTGTCGTCGTCGAGGAGGGCACGCCCCGCGACGTCCTGGCGAACCCGCAGCACCAGCGCACCCGGGACTTCCTCTCCAAGGTCCTGTAGCGGTCACGGCCGGTTCAGCGGCCCGCGAAGAACGACACCACTTCGCGGGTCGGCTGCTTCCCCGCGGGCTGGACGATCAGCGGGACGCGCTGCCGCCGGGGCACGAACAGCATGCCGGGGAACGGCGTGTCGTGGCCGGCGCACGCGCTGAACGTGATCGCGTGGTCGGCCTCCGCCGGGGTGCGCGCGTCGCGCGCGGCATCGCTGTAGAGCAGGCCGGCCGCCTCCCGGTACTCGGCCGGGATCGACAGCGTGGCCGTCTTCCCCGCGCGCACCACGACGCCCACCTTGTACCGGCCCTGGTTCCCGTAGCGGACGGGGTCGGCGTCCGCCCAGCCGCGCAGGCCCGGGATGAGCAGCGGCTCCACGACCAGGTCGTCCGGGCCTGCCTTGACGGGACCGGAGCGCTCCTCGGGGAACCAGGCGTTGCGGTTCGCGCAGTTCATGATCCGCGGGTTGGCGGGGCTGCCCGGCGCGGCGGTGGCGGGAGTGCCGGGCGCGGCGGGGGTGCCGGGCGCGGTGGTGGCGGGACGGTCCGAGGCCGCCGCGGTGGGACGGGCGCCGCCGTCGGCCTGCCCAGTGCAGGCCGACGTGAGCACCAGGCTCGTGAGGAGTAACACCCGCATGCGCATGGACGAATTGTCGTGGAGTATCCCGCCCCGCCGGAAGGGGTGGGCCCCCGCCGGTGGCGCCGGACGCCGGCACGGTTAGTGTCGGTTCATGTTCGCTGTCACGGCCACGCAGATCGACGCAGACAATCCGCTGAACGGGCTGACGCTGGGGGAGCGGCCCGATCCCGAGGCACCGGACGGCTGGACGACCGTCACGGTGAAGGCCGCCGCGCTCAACCACCACGACCTGTGGTCGCTGAAGGGCGTCGGCCTGCCCGCCGACAAGCTCCCGATGATCCTCGGCTGCGACGCCGCCGGGGTGGACGAGGACGGCAACGAGGTCATCGTCCACTCGGTGATCGGCGACCCGGACCGGGGCGGCGGCGACGAGACCCTCGACCCGAAGCGGTCGCTGCTGTCGGAGGTGCACCCGGGGACGCTCGCGGAGAAGGTCGCGGTGCCGCGCCGCAACCTCGTGCCGAAGCCCGCCGAGCTGTCGTTCGCGGAGGCGGCCTGCCTGCCGACGGCCTGGCTCACCGCCTACCGGATGCTGTTCGACAAGGCGGAGCTGCAGCCCGGGGCGTCGGTGCTCGTGCAGGGCGCGGGCGGCGGCGTGGCGACGGCCGCGATCGCGCTGGCGTCGGCCGCCGGGTTCCGGGTCTACGCGACGAGCCGCAGCGAGGCCAAGCGCAAGCGGGCCGAGGAACTCGGCGCGGACGCCGCGTTCGAGTCCGGCGCGCGGCTGCCCGAGCGGGTCGACGCCGTCATCGAGACCGTCGGGCAGGCGACCTGGTCGCACTCGCTGAAGTCGCTGCGCCCCGGCGGCCGGATCGTGGTGTCCGGCGCCACCAGCGGCCAGGTGCCGCCGGCGGAGCTGAACCGGGTGTTCTTCCTGCAGCTGTCGGTGGTCGGCTCCACCATGGGGACGCGGGCCCAGCTGGAGCGGCTCGCCCGGTTCCTGGTCAAGACCGGCACGAAGCCGCTGATCGACCGGACGCTGCCGCTGAGCCGGGCCCGCGAGGGGTTCGCCGCGATGGCGGAGGGCGACCTCTTCGGCAAGATCGTCTTCACGCCGTGAGGCGGGAGCCGTGGCCGGGGCCCGCCCCGGTCACGGCTTCTTGCGGAACACCTCGTTCCGCAGCCGCTCGCGCGCCTCGTCCAGGACGGCCTGCGCGGCGGCGAGCCCGTCGTCGTCCAGCCGGGCCTTCTGCGCCGACTTGCGGACGTCCTCGACGAACGTGCGGAGCAGGCGCTCCAGCTTGAGGCGGGCGACGTCCTCGCGGGTGCCGGTCGCCGTCTTCCAGGCGTCGTCCCAGTTCTGCCGCCACTCCTCCTTCCACGCCTGCTTCTGCTCGCGCCAGTACTCCTTCTGGCGGCGCCACTCGTCCTTCTGCCGCTCGGTGGTCTCCTTCCACGCCTCCTTGGACGTGGTCTTGCCCTGGTCGCGCATCGTCCGCGCGGCCTGCGTCAGCTCCTCGCGCAGCGTCCGGACGGTCTGCCGGACGTCCTCCTGCACGCCGCGGGCGAACTCCTGCGCCGAGGCGGAGATCTCCTCCTCCAGCTCGGCCAGCTCGTCCATCCGGCGCTCCAGCTCCTCGCGGCCCTTGTCGGTCAGCGAGTACACCTTCTTGCCCTTGACGACCTCGTGGGTGACCAGGCCCTCGGACTCCAGCCGGGCCAGCCGCGGGTAGATCGTGCCGGGGGAGGGCGAGTAGACCCCGAGGAAGCGGTCCTGCAGCAGCCGGATCACCTCGTAGCCGTGCCGCGGGCTCTCCTCCAGCAGCTTCAGCAGGTACAGCCGCAGCCTGCCGTGGCCGAAAACGGGGCTCACGTCTCACTTCTCCATTCGGGGGCCGGTGGTGATCTCCGGGTCGTCGCGGCCGAGCAGGGTGACGGCGCCGGACACGGTGTTGACCGTGAGCCGGCCGGCGCCGTCGCCGAGCTTGCCGGTCACGCTCTGCGCGATCGTGCGGTCCTGCTGGCCGAGTTCGGGGAACGACGTCTCGATCCGCCCGGCGGCGGAGCTGAGCGTGACCTGCGCGCCGGCGGACTCGGGGACGCGCAGCGCCACCTCGCCGGACACCGTGTTCACGTCGACCGCGCTGTCGGCGCCGAGGGCGAGGTCGGCGGCGATGCGGCCGCTGACCGTGCGGGCGCCGAGCCGGTCGACGGTGGCGCCGGCGAGGGCCAGGTCGCCGGAGACGGAGGTGAAGGAGACCGTCCCGTCCAGGCCCTGCGCCTCGATCGCGCCGGACACGGTGTTGGCGTCGATCGCGCCGGCCACCCCGTCCAGCGTCACGTCGCCGGAGGCGCTCTTGATGGACGTGCGGGTCGTCATGCCGGTCACCACGGCGTCCGCCGACACGAGGTTCAGCGAGACCGGGCAGTCGTGCGGGACGGTCACCGTGATCGCGGCGCGCGCCTTGTGGGTGCGCAGCCAGGTCAGCACGCCCTCCCACAGCTTCTCGTGGGTGACGGTCAGCATCCCGGCCTCATGCGTGACCACCAGCGGCGGGCCCTCGACGTCGCCGACCATGATGGACGGGCGCTCGTCGGAGGCGAGCACCGAGACGCTGCCCGCGATCAGCGTGATGCGCAGCGCGACCACGCCGTCGAAGTCCAGGGTGGTCGGTTCCTCGATCGTCCAGCGCGACATCGCGATGCCCTTCGTCCGGCTCCACCGTCAGTGAACACGATATGTCGCGTCACGGAAAAGTCAAGACATATCGCGTATTGCGCGACAGTCAGTCGTCGTCATCGTCGTCCAGCCGGGCGAGCCAGGTGGCGAGGCGGTCCACCGGGGTCTCGAACTCCGGGTTCAGATCGACGAACTCGCGGAGCCGCTCGGCCAGCCACGTCAGGCTGACCTCCTCCGCGCCGCGCCGGTCCGTCAGCTCCTCGATGCCGCGATCGGTGAAGTACATGGGCAGGTGGTCTTCTTTCTGCGCGTTCCGCCATCGGGACGCCGAGGGCTCCGGCGCGGTGCACCGGAGCCCTCGGGTCTGCGTCCCTCCGCCTACTTCTGCTCGCCGAACAGCCGCGCCAGGAGCGCCTCCTGCTCGGCCTGGTGCAGCTTCGCCGACCCCACGGCCGGGGACGAGGACGCCGGGCGCGACACCCGCGACATCCTCAGCCCCTCGATGTGGTGCGGCAGCTTCAGCGCCATGAACGGCCAGGCGCCCATGTTCGCGGGCTCGTCCTGCACCCACACGACCTCGGCGTCCGCCGGGTACTTGGCCAGCTCCGCCTTGATCTCGTCGACCGGCGGCGGGTACAGCCGCTCGACCCGCACGACCGCGGTGTCGTTCGCGCCCGCCGACTGCCGGGCCTTCACCACGTCGTAGTAGATCTTGCCGGTGGTGAGCAGCACCCGCCGCACGCCCGCCGGGTCGATCGCCGGGTCGCTCTCCGGGATCACCGGCTGGAACGCGCCGCCGGTGATCTCCTCGACCGGCGAGGTCGCCGCCTTCAGCCGCAGCAGCGACTTCGGCGTGAACACGATCAGCGGCTTGTTCCGGCCCGACAGCACCTGCCAGCGCAGCAGGTGGAAGTAGTTCGCCGGCGTGGTCGGGTACACCACGGTCATGTTGTCCTGCGCGCACAGCTGCAGGTACCGCTCGATCCGCGCGGACGAGTGGTCGGGCCCCTGGCCCTCGTAGCCGTGCGGCAGCAGCAGCACGACGCCCGAGTGCTGGCCCCACTTCTGCTCACCGGAGGAGATGTACTCGTCCACCACCGACTGGGCGCCGTTGGCGAAGTCGCCGAACTGGGCCTCCCAGCAGACCAGCGCGTCCGGGCGGGTCATCGAGTAGCCGTACTCGAAGCCCATCGCCGCGTACTCGCTGAGCAGCGAGTCGTGCACGTAGAACTTCGACACGCCCTGCCCGAACTGCTTGAGCGGCGTGTACTCCTCGCCGGTCCTGCGGTCGACGAGCACCGCGTGCCGCTGGCCGAACGTGCCGCGCCGGGTGTCCTGGCCGACGAGCCGCACCGGGCGGCCGTCGATCAGCAGCGAGCCCATCGCCAGCAGCTCGCCGGTCGCCCAATCGATCGCGTCGTCCTCGATCATCTGTGCGCGGCGCTGCAGGATCGGCTGGAGCCGCGGGTGCGGGGTGAAGCCCTCCGGCAGGCTGACCTGCGTCTCGATGATCCGCTTGACGGTCTCCTGCGGGATCGCCGTCCCGGCCTTGCCGTGGTCTATCGGGATGCGCTCCTCGACGTCCGGCTTCACGACCGAACCCGGCTCCAGGGGCTTCTTCGCCGCCTCGCGGGTCTCGGTGAAGGCCCGCTCCAGCTGCTCCTGGTAGTCGCGGAGCGCCTGCTCGGCCTCCTCCACCGTGATGTCGCCGCGGCCGATCAGCGCCTCGGTGTAGAGCTTGCGCACCGAGCGCTTCGCGTCGATCAGGTCGTACATCAGCGGCTGCGTGAACGAGGGGTTCTCGCCCTCGTTGTGGCCGCGCCGCCGGTAGCAGACCATGTCGATGACGACGTCCTTCTTGAACGTCTGCCGGTACTCGAACGCCAGCCGCGCCACCCGCGCGCACGCCTCCGGGTCGTCCCCGTTGACGTGGAAGATCGGCGCCTGGATCATCCGCGCGACGTCCGTCGCGTAGACGCTGGAGCGCGAGTACTCCGGCGCGGTGGTGAAGCCGACCTGGTTGTTGATGATGACGTGCACGGTGCCGCCGGTGCGGTAGCCGCGCAGCTGCGACAGGTTCAGCGTCTCGGCCACCACGCCCTGCCCGGCGAACGCGGCGTCGCCGTGGATCAGCACCGGCAGCACGGTGAAGCCGGCCTCGCCGACGTCCAGCACGTCCTGCTTGGCGCGGACGACGCCCTCCAGCACCGGGTCGACCGTCTCCAGGTGCGACGGGTTCGCGACCAGCTCGCAGTGGATCTTGGAGCCGTCGCTGGCCGTGAAGTCGCCGGACGCGCCGAGGTGGTACTTCACGTCGCCGGAGCCCTGCGCGCTGCGCGGGTCGAGGTTGCCCTCGAACTCGCCGAAGATCTGCCCGTAGGACTTGCCGACGATGTTCGCGAGGACGTTCAGCCGGCCGCGGTGCGCCATGCCGATGACGACCTCGTCCAGGTTGTCCTTCGCCGCCGCCGAGATCACCGAGTCCAGCAGCGGTATGACCGACTCGCCGCCCTCCAGCGAGAAGCGCTTCTGCCCGACGAACTTCGTCTGCAGGAACGTCTCGAACGCCTCGGCGCTGTTCAGCCGGCGCAGCACGTGCAGCTGCTCCTCGCGCGACGGCTTGTCGTGCGGGACCTCCACGCGCTCCTGGATCCAGGCGCGCTCCTCCGGGTCCTGGATGTGCATGTACTCGATGCCGACCGTCCGGCAGTACGCCATCCGCAGCACGCCGAGGATGTCGCGCAGCTTCATCGTCGGCTTGCCGCCGAACCCGCCCGTCGCGAACTCGCGCTCCAGGTCCCACAGGGTGAGGCCGTGCTTGAGGATGTCGAGGTCGGGGTGCCGGCGCTGCTTGTACTCCAGCGGGTCGGTGTCGGCCATCAGGTGGCCGCGGACCCGGTAGGCGTGGATCAGCTCGTGCACGCGGGCGACCTTGGCGACGTCGTCCTCGTGGGTGGCGGAGATGTCCTTGACCCAGCGCACCGGCTCGTACGGGATGCGCAGCGCCTCGAAGATCTCGTCGTAGAAGCCGTCCTCGCCGAGCAGCAGCTCGTGGATCCGGCGCAGGAAGTCGCCGGACTGCGCGCCCTGGATGATCCGGTGGTCGTAGGTGGAGGTCAGCGTCATGACCTTGCTGATCCCCATGCGCGACAGCGTCTCGCCGGACGCGCCCGCGAACTCCGCCGGGTACTCCATCGCGCCCACGCCGATGATCGTGCCCTGGCCGGGCATCAGCCGCGGCACCGAGTGGACGGTGCCGATCGTGCCCGGGTTCGTCAGGCTGATCGTGGTGCCCTGGAAGTCCTCCAGGGTGAGCTTGCCGCCGCGGGCCTTGCGGACGATCTCCTCGTAGGCGGCCCAGAACTGGCGGAAGTCCAGCGTCTCGGCGGCCTTGATGCTCGGCACCACGAGCTGCCGGGAGCCGTCGCCCTTCTGCAGGTCGATCGCCAGCCCGAAGTTCACGTGCTCCGGCCGGACGAGCACCGGCTTGCCGTCCACCTCGGTGAACGCGGCGTTCATCTCCGGCATCGCCGCGAGCGCCTTGACGATCGCGTACCCGATCAGGTGCGTGAACGAGACCTTGCCGCCGCGCCCGCGCTTCAGGTGGTTGTTGATGACGATGCGGTTGTCGATCAGCAGCTTCGCCGGGACGGCCCGCACGCTCGTCGCCGTCGGCACGCCGAGGCTGGCCTCCATGTTGGTGGCCGTCCGGGCCGCGACACCGCGCAGCCGGACCTCCTCCGCGCCCGCCGGCACCGGCGGGGGCGCGGGCTTCTCCGCCGCCTTCGGCGCCGGCTTCGCGGGAGCCGTCGGCGGAGCCACCGGGCGCTGCGGTGTCGGCGGAGCGGCCGCGGTGCCGTTCACGGCCGCGCGGGCCGCGCTCTCGGTCGGCGCCTGGGGGGACGCGGGGGTCGCGGACGACGGCCGGCTGTCCGGCTGGTAGTCCGCGAAGAAGTTCCACCAGGCTTCGTCAACGGAGTTCGGGTCTTCGAGGTACTTCTGGTACAGCTCGTCGACCAGCCACTCGTTGGCGCCGAAATCTGTGATCCTTGGGTCGGCACTTGTTTGCGACGACTCTGTCGACACGGCGGAGATCGCCCTCTTCCGCAGCTCGCAGGTGAGTTCTGAGACGCACCCCAGGCTACCGTGTTTATTGCATTGCCCTCGGCGGTCGGCGCCTGGGGCGCCTTCCTTCCACGGGCACTGCGGCGATCGCTGCATCGCTCCGGCTCGCCTGGCGGCTCGCTGCGCGATCAGGTTCTCGCTTCGCTTGAACCTGGCTTCGCACGCGATCGCAACGCTCTGGTCGCTGCGGCCTCGGCTTACGGACGATCTTCTTGCGGTCTGCTCGTGGTGCTGGGGTGGCTGGGGTGGCTCTGAGGCTGCTGGTTGTTGGTTTCGGCTTGCTCAGGTTTTGGCTTGCTCAGTGGGTGTGGGGGGCCACCGTGGGGCCCTCGCTGGCCTGGATCAGGACGAAGCCCTGGCCCTGGTAGGCGAGCTGCATCGCCTCGCCGCTGCCCCGGCCGATGAGGGCGCCCGCCTTGAAGGTGCGGTTGACGCCCACCTGGAGGCTGGTGCTCCACGCGACCGCGGACTGGCCGTCGGCGAACGTGGGGGCGCGGCCGCAGTCGAGCATGACGGGCGTGCCGTGCGTGGTCAGAGCCACCCAGCCGGTGCCCTGGAGGGTGGTGTTGAACAGGCCGCCCGCGGCGATGCCCGCGCCCTGGACGCGCTGGATGTCGGACTGCAGGTGCGAGTCGTAGGCGAGGATGTTCTTGCCGTTGACGGTGATGCCCTCGTTCTCCAGGTAGAACAGGTGGATGTCGTCGGCGTCGTTCGCGACGAACAGCAGGCCCTGGCCCTTGACGCGCATCAGCGGGACGCCCTCGCCGGTCAGGGCCTTCTTCATGAACTTGCCGATGCCGCCGGCGCCCTCATAGTCGAACTCCATCTGGCCCTGGAAGGCGACCATGGAGCCCTGCCGGGCCAGGACGTCCCCGTTCAGGTGGACCCGGAGCATCTTGGAGTTCTGGAGGGCGAAGTGGCCGGGAAGCTGCTGGCCCTGGTCGAGGTTGCCGAAGAACTGGCTGCGCATGGTCGGGCATGCCTTTCGTGCGGATTGGTGGAGATCCGCCAGCATAACGAGGTGATGGGGTCAGCGGTTCCGGTCGTGGGGAGCGGTCCAGTCGATGGCCGGGCCCTTGGGGACGACGCCGGACGGGTTGATGTTGCGCTGCGTCACGTAGTAGTGGCGCTTGATGTGGTCGAAGTTCGTCGTCTCGCCGAACGCGGGGATCGAGTACAGGTCGCGCGCGTAGCCCCACAGGTTCGGGTAGTCGGCGATGCGGCGCAGGTTGCACTTGAAGTGGCCGTGGTAGACGGCGTCGAACCGGGCCAGGGTCGGGTACAGGCGGACGTCGGCCTCGGTCACGTCGTCGCCGAACAGGTAGCGGCTCGTGGAGAGGCGCTCTTCGAGCTGGTCGAGGGTGGCGAAGAGGGCGTCGAACGCCTCCTCGTAGGCGTCCTGGGAGGTGGCGAAGCCCGCCTTGTAGACGCCGTTGTTGACCGTCCTGTAGACGAGGTCGTTCAGCTCGTCGATCCGCGGGCGGAGCGCCTCGGGGTACAGGTCCGGCGCGCCGGGGCGGTGCAGGGCGGTGAACTCGGTCTCGAACGTGGTGGTGATGTTCGGGAAGTCGTTGGTGACCAGGCGCCCGGTCTCGGTGTCCCAGACGCAGGGGACGGTGTAGCGGCCCTGGAACGACGGGTCGCGGGCCAGGTACAGCTCGGAGAGGAACACCGCGCCGGTGACGGGGTCGCGGTCGGGGAACCGCCAGCCGCGCTCGTCCCGGATGGGGTCGACGACGGCGACGCTGATCGCGTCCTCCAGGCCGAGCAGGCGCCGGACGATCAGGGTGCGCTGCGCCCACGGGCACGCGTAGGAGACGAACAGCCGGTACCGGCCGGGCTCGGCGGGGTATCCGGACGAGCCGTCCGCGGTGATCCGGTCGATGAACCGGTTGGCCTGCCGGACGAACCGGCCTCCCTCGACCTCCTGCACGCTCACGGCGCCTCCTCCGCACAGCCGATGGGCCGGTCCGGATCCTCGTCCTCGCGGCCGGTTCGGGGACGGGTCCCCGCGGCTACCATAACCGTCGGTGGCCGAAGCGAAACGGCCGCGACCTGTCCAGGCGCAGACGAGATGGCGGGGGTCCATGCTCGAACACTTCAACGCCCTGGTGGACGGGCTGCCGCCCGCGACGATCTATTTGATCATCGCGGCGCTGGTGTTCGCCGAGGCGGCGCTGTTCGTCGGGTTCGTGTTCCCCGGCGAGACCGCGATCGTCGTCGGCGGGGTGCTCGCGAGCCAGGACGTGCTGTCGCTGCCGGTGCTGCTCGCCATCGCGGTGGTCGCGGCGGTCGCGGGCGACTCGGTCGGCTACGAGATCGGCCGCCGGTACGGGCCGCGGCTGCTGGACGTCAAGGTCATGCGAAAACACCGGGCGAAGGTCCACGGCGCGCAGGAGCTGATCCGCCGCCGGGGCGCGTTCGCGGTGTTCATCGGGCGGTTCACCGCGCTGCTGCGGGCGCTGATGCCGGCGCTGGCGGGCAGCTCGCGGCTGCCGTATCCGAAGTTCCTGCTGTTCAACGTCATCGGCGGCGTGACCTGGGTGGTGACGTTCACGCTCGGCGGCTACTTCGCGGGCGCGGCGTTCGAGCACGCGGCGAAGCTGGCGGGCCGGGGCCTCGCGATCGGGCTCGCGGTGGCGGCCGTCGTGGGGCTGGCGGTGTGGAGCGTCCGCAAGCGCCGCAAGGAGGCGCGCGAGGAGGCCGAGGCCGAGGCGGCGGAGTCCGAGGCGGCGGAGTCCGAGGCGGCGGAGTCCGAGGCGGCGGAGGCAGGACCCGTGGAGTCCGACGCGGCGGAGTCCGAGCCCGCGCGGACGCTTCCGTAGGGCTCGGAAGTCCGCAGGGCTCGGAAATTTGTAGGGGTCAGACAGGGCTCAGATGTGCATCCGGCCGCTGATCATCGGCAGGTCGAGGTAGGTGCGGATCCCGGGCTCGGCGGCGCACACGGCCGGGACGGAGTTCAGCGCGTGCGCGGACGCGGCGGAGATCACGTCGGACGCCCAGTCCTGGTCGACCGCGAGCGTCAGCGCGGGGCGGCCGTCCACGCGCAGCGAGTAGCCGGGGCGGCCCCACTCGTCCGACATCCGGGCGGCGTCGGCCTTGTGCACCACCTCGACGGTGATCACGGGGCGGCCGCCGGCGAGGCCGCTGAACGTCCAGCGGGCCGCGGCGACGGTGCCGTGCGGGATCGGCCCGGCGGCGGTGGCGAGGTCGGTGCCGGCGAGCCGGTAGTCGACGTCCACGTCGATCTCGTCGAGGTCGACGCCGAGCCCGGCCGCGACGAGGTGCAGGCTCTCGGCGAACTGCGCGCGCATCGCGGCCCGGTTCGGGCGCAGCGCGCGCCGGTACTCCTCCTCGGTCTTGCCGAAGCCGAGCATCTCGTGGACCATCCGCCAGGACGGGTGCCGGGCGAAGTCGGAGCACTCGCGGGCGTAGACGTGGGTGATGCGCCGCGACAGCCGCGACAGCACGAGCGGCATGACGTCGGCCATGAAGCCGCCGCTGACGCCGCTGCCGTGCACGGACGTCCCGCCGCGCTTGCACGCCTGCTCCAGCTCGCCGGCGAACTGCGGGCCGTGGGCGCGGGGGTAGACCAGGCCGCTGAGGGAGATCAGGTTCTTGCCGGACGCCAGCAGCGCGCAGATCGTGCCGAGCTCGGTGAACCGGTCGTGCACGGGGCTCGGGGCGTAGATCACGCAGTCGGCGTCGAGCGCGAGGATGTCGGCGAGGTCGCGGGTCGCGGCGATCCCGACGGGGGCGCGCCCGGCGAGGGCCCCGGCGTCGGCGCCGTCCTTGGCGGGGCTGTGCACCCAGACGCCGGCGAGCTCCATGTCGTCGCGGTCGAGGACGCCCCTGATGGCGCTGCGTCCGATGGCGCCCGTCGCCCATTGCACGACGCGGTAGGGGCGGCGGCCGGTGCCCGGCGCGGCGGCGGCGATCATCGGGACGGGACCTCCGTTGCTCCTCGCGGCTTCGCTGGAGACTACGCGGAGACTCCGGCGAATTGCGGCATTCAGCGCAACTTCCCTCTCGGCTCATCGTACGCGGGGAGGACCCCGGTGCGGCGCGGCCGAGCGAGATTCGGTTTAGTGGTACCACTCGGTGGCCCCGGATGGTTGTCTGGTGGCCAGGTCTCGATGTGAGGGAGATGCGAATGTCGGAACTGCGCTACGACGGCCGGGTCGCGGTCGTGACCGGGGCCGGCCACGGCCTCGGCCGCCAGCACGCCCTGGAGCTCGCCGCGCGCGGCGCCAAGGTCGTCGTCAACGACCTCGGCGGCGACCGGTCCGGGGTGGGCGCCTCCGCGGGCCCCGCCCAGGAGGTCGTGGACGAGATCAAGAAGAACGGCGGCGAGGCCGTCGCGAACCCCGACAACGTCGCGACCCCCGAGGGCGCGCAGGCCGTGATCCAGAGCGCGCTGGACGCGTTCGGCAAGGTCGACATCGTCGTCAACAACGCCGGCATCCTGCGCGACAAGTCGTTCAAGAACATGTCCGTCGAGGAGTTCGACGCGGTCATCGCCGTCCACCTGCGCGGCTCGTTCCTGGTGTCCAGCGCCGCCTGGTCGCACCTGCGCGAGCAGGGCTACGGCCGGATCGTGAACACCTCGTCCCCGGCGGGCCTGTTCGGCAACTTCGGCCAGGCCAACTACTCCACCGCCAAGATGGGCCTGGTCGGGTTCACCAAGACCCTCGCCCAGGAGGGCGCGAAGTACAACATCAAGGCCAACGCGATCGCCCCGGTCGCGTGGACCCGGATGACCGAGGACCTGCTGCCCGCCGACTTCGCCGGCAAGCTCGGCGTCGACCAGGTGACGCCGCTCGTCGCGTGGCTGGTGCACGAGTCCAACGAGGACTCCGGCGAGGTCTACACCGTCGGCGGCGGCCGGATCGCGAAGATCTTCGTCGCGGAGGGCCCCGGCTACGGCCAGAACACCACGCTGTCGGTGGAGGACGTCCGGGACAACTGGGCCGCGATCAGCGCGAACGAGCCGCTGACCGTGTACAGGAACGTGGGCGAGCAGATGGGCCCCCTGATCCAGCAGCTCACCTCCTGAGCCGTTGGGCGGGATCAAGCTCGACCGGCGGGACGGGGTGGTCACCCTCACCCTGTCCCGGCCGGAGCGCCTGAACGCCGTCGACGGCGCCCTGACCGAGGAGATGCTCGACGCCCTCAACGAGCTGGCCCGCGACGCGTCCACCCACGTGGTCGTGCTCACCGGCGAGGGCCGCGGGTTCTGCTCGGGCATGGACATCCAGGGCGGCGACCCGGGCGGTGAGGCCGCCGAGGGCCGCGTCCAGCGGCTCTACCGGGGCATCGCGCGCGGCGCCGAGGTCACCGCGCGGCTGCGGGAGATCCCGCAGCCGGTGATCGCGGCGCTGCACGGCCCGGTCGCGGGCATGGGCGTGTCCTGGGCGCTCGCCAGCGACCTGCGGGTCGCCGACCCGACCACCCGGTTCGTCATCCCGTTCACGGACCTCGGCCTGTCGGCCGGCGACTGCGGCCTGTCCTGGCTGCTGCCCCGGATGATCGGCCCGGCCAAGGCGGCGGAGCTGTCCTACCGCGCCCAGCGCTTGGACGTGACCCGCGCCGACGAGCTCGGCCTGATCACCGAGATCACGCCCGAGGGCGGGGATCAGGCGGCCGCGCAGGCGCTCGCCGACGAACTGCTCACCAAGTCCCCGTACGGCCTGCGCCGCACGAAGGAACTGCTCAACGCGTCCCTGGACGCCCCCGGCCTGCGCCGCCAGCTCATGGCGGAGACGGCCGTCCAGACGCTCGCCTTCTTCAGCGAGGACCTCGCGGAGGGCATGACGGCCACGCTCCAGAAGCGCCCGCCCGAGTTCAAGAACCGCTGACCGGCGCGTCCGGCCCGGCCCCCGGGCCGGGCCGGACGGCTCAGCCGGAGAGTGGGGGGGTGAGGGCTTACAGAACGGAAGAGCGGGGTGGAGGGTAAGAGTGTAAAATGGTGGG
>NZ_JBFARO010000036.1:0-71297 GCF_040677125.1 Actinomadura sp. NPDC049382 | reverse complement strand
GGCGGAGCCCCCCACATCGGGGGTCCGGGGGTCGCCCCCCGGGTCAAATGACGAAGGAGTGGCGGCGAGGACCCCCAGGGCTCCGAGCACACCACTCCCACTCCGAAGTGGGCGATACTGGGATTGAACCAGTGGCCTCTACCGTGTCAAGGTAGCGCTCTCCCACTGAGCTAATCGCCCTTGTGCGTGCTGCGAGGTGGAGACGGGATTTGAACCCGTGTACACGGCTTTGCAGGCCGTTGCCTCGCCTCTCGGCCACTCCACCAGAGCGAGACCTGATGGGGCCTCTCAGAGCGGACGACGGGATTCGAACCCGCGACCCTCACCTTGGCAAGGTGATGCTCTACCAACTGAGCCACGTCCGCGTGTCGGTCCGGGGGTCGCCCCCCGGGCTCGCATGGACAACTCTAGCGGAATCCTGGAGTGCTTGCGTACGGAGCGGCCTCGGAGTCGGTGAGGTCGGCGTGCAGGGTGTTCCAGAAGTCGAGTTCCTTGTCCTCTTCGAGGTGGGCGATGCGGCCCCAGAACTCGCGGTCCTCGGCTTCGTGGGCGGCGGCGAGGGAGAGGGCGGGCATGAGGGTGGTGCCGGCGTCGGCGGCGTCGAGGTCGGCGGGGGTGACGTCGGCGGGGAGGGCGACGGGGGTGGAGGGGCGGTGGTGCTTGCCGCGCTTGCGGACGCGGATCGGCGGCGTGGTGGGGGCTTTGGCGGCGGCGGCGCGGCCGGCGGCGAGGGCGACGGTGCCGCAGAGGATGAAGGCGAGGATGCCGCCGAGGACGACGTCCTGGGTGGGGAGCTGCTCGGCGGGGGCGCTGTGCTCGGCCTCGTGGGTCTTGGCGGCGGTGACGGGGGCGCCGACCTTGTCGACGGTGGGGGCGGGGGCGGCGTGCTTGGGGGTGTACTTGGCCTCGACCTTGATCTTGGACGGGTAGCCGAAGCCGACGACGGTGTCCATGTCGCGGGTCTTGCGCATGAGCTTGTAGCCGTCGGCGTTGCCCTCGATGGTGTGGAGGGTGCGGCCGTCGACCTTCTCGACGATGCCGACGTGGTCGATCTGGTCGATGTCGCCGGAGCCGTTCCAGTCGTAGAAGACGATGGCGCCGGGTTCGGGGTCGTGGCCCCAGGCGTCGTTCTTCTTGAACCACTGGGCGTGGTCGACGGTGGAGGCGAACTGCCCGGCCTGGTCGGTGACGTCGGCCTTGTCGGCGGCCCAGGCGAGGAACATGTCGCACCAGGGGGCGGTGGAGAAGTACTCGTCGTGGTCGCCGTCGACGTTCTTGCGGTACCACTCGCCGAACTTGGTGTACCCGTCGCCCTTCTCGGTGTAGCCGAGTTCGGTCTTGGCGATGTCGAGCAGCTTCTTGCCGATCGGGTCCATCTCGCTCCCCTGCGCCTCGCTCGTTCGGGCAGGGTGCGCCCGACCGGGGCGGAACGTGCCCCGCTCCAATGGTCACGCTCCGATCTCGACGGAATGTAGCGGAGGTAAACGAGGGGCGGCAAGCGGTTCCCGATAAACGGTCAAAACGGACTACTCAGTAGTAGCCACGCGGGAGGACGGTGACCGGACACGGCGCCGCGCGCAGCACCTTGAGCGCGACCTCGCCCAGGAAGACGCGGTGGGCTGCGGCGTCCTCGCTGGACGCGCACACGAGCAGCTCGCCGTCGGTCCAGTCCGCGTCGTCCAGCGCGTCGGCCACGTCGTCGCCCTCGGCGAGTTCGGCGGTCACCTCCTCCGGGAGCAGGTCGGCCGAGTCGAGGGCGAGCCGGATGGCGAGCGCCAGGTCGTCGCGGAGCGGGTCGCCGGCGACGTCCCCGACGGCGAGCGTGACGAGGCGGAGCGGCACCTCCAGCCGCTCGGCGGCCTGGGCGGCGCGGATGACGGCCTCCTCGCACTGGGGCCGCCGGACGTACATGACCGTGATCCGGCTCGGCTCGTCCGGCGGGGCGTAGCCGGACGGGGCGAGCATCACGGCCTCGGTCGCCGAGTGCAGCAGGTGGTCGGCGGCGGCGCCGATGCCGATCCGGCCGCGGGCGCCGCCCTCGGGGGAGCCGACGACGATCAGGTCGGCGCCGATCCGGCTGGCCAGCACGGTGAGCCCGCGCCCGACGCTGCGGCCCTCCTGGACGAGCAGGTCGGCGGGCTGGTCGTCCAGCTGGTCGGCGAGCTGGTCCAGCGCGGCCCGGGCCTCGCCGGCGGCGGCCGGCAGGTCCGGCGGGTGGACGGTCGCCACGCTGAGCCGGCCGCCGGTCAGCGCGACGATGCCGCGCGCGAGGTCCAGCGCCTCCCGGCCGCCCGCGTCGGGGACATAGCCGGCCAGGACGTGTTCACCGATCATGTACCGAGCATTCCCCCGGGGCGGCCCCTCAGACCAGATGGGATTTGAGGTACTTTTTCCTGGTTGTCACTCTTTGGGGGGATTTTCATGGGCGCCGAGGTTTCCGACCTCGAAGCCGGCCGCTGGAGCATCGATCCGGTCCACTCCGAGATCACCTTCACGATCCGGCACCTGATGACCACCGTGCGGGGCTCGTTCCTCGACTTCGGGGGCGAGGTCGTGATCGGCGAGGATCCGCTGGACTCCACCGCCCGCGCGGAGATCCGGATGGGCTCGATCGACACCCGCAGCGCCGAGCGGGACGAGCACGTCCGCTCCGCCGACTTCCTGGACGTCCAGCGCCACCCCGTGATGATGTTCACCGGCACCGGGATCGAGCGCGCCACCGTCGGCCGCCGCGCCCGCTCGCCCCGCTACCACCTGGACGGCGAGCTGACGATCAAGGACGTGACGCGTCCGGTGCGGCTGCTGACCGAGTTCCACGGCGTCGGCGCCGACCCGTGGGGCGGCACCCGCGCGGGCTTCACCGCGACGGCCGCCATCAGCCGCCGCGACTTCGGCATCGAGTTCAACGTCCCGCTGCAGGGCGACCGGGTCATGCTCGGCGACGAGATCACCATCGGGCTGGAGATCCAGGCCGTCCTCGCCACGGCGGACACCCCGGCCTGACCGGGTGCGCCCGACTCCGCGCGCCTGACATGTGGGCCTGACCATGCCCGCGCCTGGCCGCATCCCGGCCGGCCCCCGCATGGCCGGGACGCGGGAGTGTCCGGCTAGATGGCCGTGTGCGCGAGCCAGTGGTCCACCAGGGACGCGTCGCCGGTCACCTTCAGCCCGGCCGCGTCGGCCATGGCGAGCCGCCGGGCGAGCAGCAGCAGCAACTCCTGGACGGGCCCGGCGACGGTCACATCCGCGCCCCGCGCCCTCTCCTCGAAGCCTGCGCCCCCTTCAGAGCCCGGCCCCTCCTCAAAGACGGGCCCGTCCGGCTGGCGGGTGATCAGCCAGCCCGGCAGGGACGGCTCCGCCGGGCGCAGCCACAGCGTCTCGCCCGTCCCGCGCAACTCCGCCAGCTCCGGCTTGTGTGCGGCCGCCGTCGGCGCCGTCAGCAGCCCGAGGAACTCGGTGATCACATCGGCGGCGTGGTCGGGCGCCACCGTGAACGCGGTCCCCGCGGCCAGTGCCGCGTCGGCGTGGTGGACGGCGGACTCGTTCGCCATCCGCCGCAGCCACATGACGGTCGGCCACGCCCCGAGCATGGGGTGGTCGACGGTCTCGTCCGGCTTGGCCTCGACCGCGGTGATCAGTGCCTCCGCACCGTCGCTCAGCCAGCCGGGCCAGGCGGCGGGGGAGTCCGGCACCGTGCGGGGCAGGCTGTCGATGACGTCGGTGCCGCCCGTCCGCACCAGGTCGGTCGCCCACAGGTACGCCTGGCCGACGTGCCCGACCAGGTCCTGCAGCGTCCACTCCGGACAGGTCGGCACCCGCGTGGACGGGTCAGCGCCCGCCGCGACCTCCGCGAGCCCCCGGGCATGCTCGCGCAGGCCCTCCTTGAAACGTGCGGCCTCCAGCACGTCGTCTCCCTCCATAGGTCTTCTGCAGTGGTCTCCTCGTTGGCGCTCGTAAGGTAGGACCTCCAGCCTGCTGGAGGTTCAACTGGTGTGAGCGAAGACACAACGCTGGGGATCGGCGACCTGGCGGCGCTGACCGGGGTGTCCGTGCGCACGATCCGCTTCTACTGCGACGAGGGGCTTTTGGAGCCTGAGCGCAGCGCGGGCGGGCACCGGCGGTTCGACGCCGCGGCGGTGGACCGGCTCCGGTTCGTCCGGCGGCTGCGCGCCCTCGGGCTCGGCCTGCCGGCCGTCACGTCCGTCCTCGCCGGGGACCGCTCGCTGGAGGAGGCCGTCACCGCCGAGCGGCGCGCCGTCGACACTGAGCTGGCCGCGCTCGCCTGGCGCCGCGCCTCGCTGCGTGCCGTCGAGCAGGCCGCCCCGGCGGACCGGGCGGCGCGCCTGGACCTGCTCGCCGCCGTCCACGACGGCCCGGCCGCGCGGGACGTCCTGCTGGAGTTCTGGCGCCGCCGTATCCTGGTCCCGCTGCCGGACGCGGCGGTGCGCGAGTTCCTGGAGCGCAGCGTGCCGGAGCCGCCCGCCGACCCGACGCCCCGGCAGGTCGTCGCCTACGCCGGGATGGTCGCCGTCGCGAGCGATCGGCCGCTGCTGCGCGAGTTGCGCGCCCTCGGCCGGGTGAACGCCGACCGGGTGCGGGACGAGCCGACCCTGATCACCGGTCTCGGCGAGGCGGCGGCGCTGGCGGCCCCGCTGGTCGCCGCAGGCGCCGAGCCCTGCCCCGGTCCCGCCCTCGACCTGTTCGTCGCGGCGCACGCGGCCGGCCGGGACGAGCGCGACACCCGGCGCTTCCGGCGCGACCTGCTGCCCGCCGTCGCCATGGAGCAGGACCCGCGGCTCCGCCGGTACTGGACGCTGTTCTCCGAGGTCACCGGCGAGCCCGCGACCGCCGGAACGATCAACACCTGGCTGGTCGACGCGCTCGAACGCGACATCGCGCACGCCGCCGCCTGACGCTCTGACGGACTGGCCTGGAGCTCTGACGGACTGGCCAGGAGCTCTGACGCTTTGAAGCTCTGACGCTCTGGAGCACCCCTGCCGCACCCCCGGCACGCAGGCCCTGGCATGCCCCCTGGGCTGGCCCCTGGAGGCCCTGGTCCGCTCCCCGGAAGGCACTGGTCGGCGGCCGGAATACGCGCCCTGCACGCGCGGTTCCGGTAGAATAGTTGAAGGTTCTACTATTTCGGAGGCCGCCATGCAGTTCGGGATCTTCACGGTCGGCGACGTCACGCCCGACCCGACCAACGGCCGGGAGCCGACGGAGGCCGAGCGGATCAAGGCGATGGTGGCGATCGCGCTCAAGGCCGAGGAGGCGGGCCTGGACGTCTTCGCGACCGGCGAGCACCACAACCCGCCGTTCGTGCCGTCCTCCCCGACGACGATGCTCGGCTACATCGCGGCCCGTACCGAGCGGCTCATCCTGTCCACCGCGACCACGCTGATCACCACCAACGACCCGGTGAAGATCGCCGAGGACTTCGCGATGCTCCAGCACCTCGCCGACGGCCGGGTGGACCTGATGATGGGACGCGGCAACACCGGCCCGGTCTACCCCTGGTTCGGCAAGGACATCCGCGACGGCATCGCGCTCGCGATCGAGAACTACCACCTGCTGCACCGGCTCTGGCGCGAGGACGTCGTCGACTGGGAGGGCAAGTTCCGCACGCCGCTCCAGTCGTTCACCTCGACGCCGCGCCCGCTGGACGGCGTGCCGCCGTTCGTCTGGCACGGCTCGATCCGCAGCCCCGAGATCGCCGAGCAGGCCGCCTACTACGGCGACGGCTTCTTCGCCAACCACATCTTCTGGCCCACCGAGCACTTCCAGCGCCTCATCGGCCTGTACCGGCAGCGCTTCGAGCACTACGGGCACGGCTCCGCCGACCAGGCGATCGTCGGCCTCGGCGGGCAGGTGTTCATGCGCAAGAACTCCCAGGACGCCGTCCGCGAGTTCCGCCCGTACTTCGACAACGCGCCCGTCTACGGGCACGGGCCGTCGCTGGAGGAGTTCACCTCCGAGACGCCGCTGACGGTCGGCAGCCCGCAGCAGGTGATCGACAAGACCCTGACGTTCCGCGACCACTTCGGCGACTACCAGCGCCAGCTGTTCCTGATGGACCATGCCGGGCTGCCGTTGAAGACCGTCCTGGAGCAGATCGACATGCTGGGTGAGGAGGTCGTCCCGGTGCTGCGCAAGGAGTTCGAGGCGCTGCGCCCGGCGCACGTCCCGGCGGCCGCCCCGACCCACGCGTCCCGCCTCACCGAGGAGGTCCGATGACGACCCTCGCCGTCGTCTCCGCCGGGCTCGGGCAGCCGTCCTCGACCCGGCTGCTCGCCGACCGCCTCGCCGCCGCCGCGGCCGAGGCGCTCGGCGCGGACGCCGCCGTCGAGACGATCGAGCTGCGCGACCACGCGCACGCCATGGTCGACGCGACGCTCACCGGCTTCCCGTCCGGGCCGTTCCGGGAGGCCGTCGAGACCGTGGCGGGCGCCGACGGCCTCATCGCCGTGACGCCCGTCTTCAACGCGTCCTACAGCGGCCTGTTCAAGACGTTCTTCGACGTCGTCGAGCGGGACTCGATGGAGGGCAAGCCCGTGCTGCTCGGCGCGACCGGCGGTACGGGGCGGCATTCGCTGGCCATCGACTACGCGATGCGCCCGCTGTTCGCCTACCTGCGCGCGACCGTGGCCCCGACGGCCGTCTACGCGGCGTCGGAGGACTGGGGGAGCGGCGAGACCGGCCTGCCCGACCGCATCGCCCGCGCCGGCGCCGAACTCGCCGCGCTGATCCAGGCCCGTCCGGCCCCGGCCAAGGAGGACCTCTACGAGAACCCCGTGCCCTTCGAGCGGCTCCTCGCCGGCGGCTGAATCCCTTTTTAAGGCTTGGCTTATATAAGCTGAGCCTGTAGTTTTGGGGACGTGCACGCGTTCGATGTTCTGGGTGACCCGGTACGGCGTCGGATCCTGGAGCTGCTCGCCGACGGCGAGCGGTCCTCCGGTGAGGTCACGGCCGTCGTCCGGGAGGAGTTCGGGATCTCCCAGCCCGCGGTCTCGCAGCACCTGAAGGTGCTCCGCGACAGCGGGTTCGCGGTGGTGCGGGCGGAGGGGACGCGCCGGCTCTACGCCGTCGACGCCGCTCCGCTGCGGGAGATCGACGCCTGGCTCGACCGGTTCCGCCGGTTCTGGACTCCGCATCTGGACGCCCTGGCGACCGAGATCGCGCGGGGCAGGCGCGCACGCCGAAACGACGACTCAGGGAGCGAACCATGATCGAAGTCACGGGGCAGATCAACGCGGTCCGGCGCGCGGTCGGCGAGCGGGTACTGGAGACCGGCACGGCGCGCACCGCGACGGTCAGCCAGGTCTACGACACCGACGTCGAGGACCTCTGGGACGCCGTCACCAATCCCGAGCGCATCCCGCGCTGGTTCCTGCCCGTCTCCGGCGACCTCCGGCTCGGCGGCCGGTACCAGCTCGAAGGCAACGCCGGCGGGACGATCGAGCGCTGCGACCGGCCCAAGGGCTTCGCCGCGACCTGGGAGTACGGCGGCCAGACGTCCTGGATCGAGGTCCGCCTCACCCCGGAGGCGGACGGCCGGGCGCGGTTCGAGCTGGAGCACATCGCCCACGTCGGCGACGACATCTGGGACCAGTTCGGCCCCGGCGCCGTCGGCATCGGCTGGGACCAGGGCCTGCTCGGCCTCGCCCTGCACCTGGCGACCGGCAAGAGCGCCCCGGACGAGGTCGGCCCCGACTGGTCCCTGTCGGACGAGGGCAAGGAGTTCACCCGGCAGAGCGGCGAGTCCTGGTTCACGGCGCACGTCGCCGCCGGCGCCGACGAGGCCGCCGCCCGCGCCGCCGCCGACCGCACCATCGCCGCCTACACGGGCGAGGCGGAATGACCCTTCGGACGTGACGCCGCTCCGGCGTCCCCTGTCCGGCGCCGGTCAGCCGTAGAACGCGCTCTGCCTCGCCTTTCCCGGGCCTTGGAGCGCGGCTCGGCAGAATGACGCGGATGGACGTGAGGATGGGCGTCCGCGTCGAGGGAGTCGTGCAGGGCGTCGGATTCCGGCCGTTCGTGCACGGGCTCGCCACCGGCCTCGGGCTGTCCGGGCTCGTCGGCAACGACGCGGGCGGCGTGTTCATCGAGGTCGAAGGCGCACCCGACGAGATCGGCCGCTTCCTGGACGGGCTGCGCGCGCGCCCGCCGCGGCTCGCGGTCGTCGAACGCCTCACCACCCGTCGGCTGGACGTGCGCGGGCGGGCCGGCTTCACGATCGTGGGCAGCGACGCGTCGGGGGAGCGCCGGGCGCTCGTCTCCTGGGACTCCGCGACCTGCGACGACTGCCTGCGCGAGATGCGCGACCCGGGCGACCGGCGGTACGGATACCCGTTCATCAACTGCACGAACTGCGGGCCGCGCTTCACGATCGTGAAGGACGTCCCGTATGACCGTCCCAACACCACCATGGCCGGCTTCGCGATGTGCGGGGCGTGCGCCGCCGAGTACGCGGATCCGGCCGACCGCCGGTTCCACGCCCAGCCGACGTGCTGCCCCGCCTGCGGCCCTTCCCTCATCCTGCACACGCCCGGCGACCACCGTGGGGTCGTTCGCGACCTCCATGTCGCTTGTGGGTCGGGCCCGTATGGCGCTTCTGGGGTGTCTGGCGTCTGCGATCCGCATGCCACTTGGGGGGAGCCTGTTGTTCGCGACCCGCTGCAGGCTGCGCGTGATCTGCTCGCTGCCGGCGCCGTCCTCGCGGTGAAGGGCCTCGGCGGCTACCACCTCGCGGTGCGGGCGGCGTGCGGGAGTGCGGTCGCCGCGCTCCGCGCCCGCAAGCACCGCGAGGACAAGCCGTTCGCCGTCATGGTCCCCGACCTGGCCGCCGCCCGGAGCCTGTGCGCACTGTCCGACGCCGAGGAGGCGCTGCTCACCGGCCCGCGCCGCCCGATCGTGCTGGCGCGCCGTCGCCCGGACGCGGCACTCTCCGACGCCGTCGCACCCGGCGGCCGGTACCTCGGGCTCATGCTGCCCTACACCCCGCTGCACAACCTCCTCGTCACCGAACCGGTCGTGCTGACCAGCGGGAACATCTCGGACGAGCCGATCGCCCACCGGGACGCCGACGCGCTCGAACGCCTCAGCGGGATCGCCGACGGATTCCTGCTGCACGATCGCCCCATCCACACCCGCACCGATGACTCCGTGGTGCGCGTCTTCCGGGGACGCACGCTGCCGGTGCGCCGGTCTCGCGGCTACACGCCCGAGCCGCTCCCGATCGCGAAAGGGCGCTCCGTCCTGGCGTGCGGCGCCGAGCTGAAGAACACGTTCTGCCTGACCCGCGACGGCCGGGCGTTCCTTTCCCAGCACATCGGCGACCTGGAGAATTACGAGACGCTCCGCGCCTTCGAAGAGGGCATCGCGCATTTCCGGCGGCTCTTCGACATCGTCCCCGAACTCATCGCCTACGACCCGCATCCCGAATACCTGTCGACCAAATACGCGCTCGACCAGGATCTGCCGGTCATCGCCGTCCAGCACCACCACGCGCACATCGCCTCCTGCCTCGCCGACAACGGCCTTGACGGCCCGGTGATCGGCGTCGCGTTCGACGGCACCGGATACGGGACGGACGGCACGCTCTGGGGCGGCGAATTCCTCGTCGCCGACCTCCACGGTTTCGAAAGAGCCGGCCATTTGGACCCGGTTCCGCTGCCGGGCGGCGCCGCCGCGATCCGCGAACCCTGGCGGATGGCGGCCGCCTACGGCGTCCCCGAAGACCTCCCGGTGGCCGGACGCCCCGAGTGGCCGACCGTGGCGGAAATGGCGCGGCGCAGCGTCAACGCACCGCTCACCTCCAGCATGGGACGGCTCTTCGACGCCGTCGCCGCCGTCCTCGGCGTCCGTGACCGCGTCAACTACGAAGGCCAAGCCGCAATAGAACTGGAGCAGCGCGCCGACCACTCCGAACGTGCCGCATATCCGGCGGCCATCACCGGATCGGTGTCTTTCACCGTTGCCGGGGACGACCTACTGGACGCGGTGGTGACCGACCTGCGCGCGGACGTTCCCGTTCCGGTGATCGCCGCCCGCTTCCACAACGGCGTCGCCGCGCTGGTGGTGGACGCCGCGTCCCGAATACGCGAGAGGACCGGCCTCGGTGTGGTCGCTCTCTCCGGCGGCGTGTTCCAGAACATGCTCCTGCTGGAACGGACTGCATCGGGCCTCGCGGACGCAGGTTTCGACGTGCTGACCCATCACCGCGTCCCACCCAACGATGGCGGTATCAGCCTCGGCCAGGCGGCCGTGGCCACCGCCCGGCAATCTTGCGGTTGACCTCGCGTGCGGTGTCTTTCGCAGGGAGCCGGCTTGTATTCATCGAGCACGCCGCGTGGGTAGTCATGAGAGGCCATTTGCGCCAATGAGCCGCGCGGCGGCATAGGGGACGGCATGATCATCCCATGGTGGACATGGACGGATTGGATGATTCGCTGGATCGGGAGCCGCTGTCATGGCGAGTACGGCGCTGGGCTGCACCGATGGCCATGGCCGCAGCGGTCGTGATGTCCATCGCCGCCGTGCAATTGCTGGCGGACGACCAAGACCCCTTCACGACGCCTCGCTCGGGCGACCAGCGCCCGCGCTTCATGCTCACGGTGCAGCGAATGGCGGATGCTCGGCAGGATGAAGGCCCCGCGCCATGGTTCGAGGTGCTCGCCTTCCAGCCGGACGGACGACCACGGCTGGTGGGCTCGGTCGAGCGCCCTCCGTCCGCCGGCGAAGCCCAGACAATCCTCGCGGGCCCCAAAAGGACTTTCATTGTCGCCGCCACACGGAAGAAGCCGTGCGAGTCGCGGTTCTATCGAGGCGAGTTGGGCGCGGACGGCAAGGTGAGGAGCATCAAGCCATTTCACCATGGCGCCGTCCCGGCCCTCGTTGCCGGATTGGCGCTGAGCCTGGACGGTGACCGCCTCGCCTACACGACGGCTCCGTGTACACGAGACGGCGAGCGCCCTCCGGAGCCGCGCGCCAACGTGACCGTCCTCGACATCGACTCGGGCCATCGCCGCACCTGGACGACGGCGACCCCGTCGGTTATCGGTCAGATCGTCTGGGCCCAGGACGGTCGGACGCTCGGCTACACCATCGGCGACGTCCACATCGGGTCTGTTCCCGGAGCCGAAGTTCAGCCTGGGCAGGCGCTGCAGCCGGATATGCCTGTCGAAAGCAAGATCCAGGGTGTCACCGTGCACGCGCTCGACACTGACGAGCCTGGGACAGACGTCCGTGCGGGTCGGGTCCTGTTCCGTCAGTCGGATGACTCCCTGATCACATCCGCGGTGATGAACCCGGACGGCCGCACCGGCTACGGCGTCATGAAGAAGAAAGAATCGTCGAGCACCGTCATCTTCTCTTTCTCCGAGGGGAGACCGATGCGTGTCACGAGTACCATCCCGCGAAAGCCGAATGTCGCATCAGCAGTTGTCCTCGGCTCTGACGAGCCTCTATACGCTTGTCTGAACGGCCTCGATTCGTTCGGGAGGGTGATCGAAGGCGGCTTCTCTGCAAACCTGTCCAGAAGTGGGGGTTGCGGAGCCGACTACATCTTCTGATGCCTGCTGCCGGATGGCTGGTTGCGAGTGCTCAAACGGCCCCTTCATTCCCTTGACGCCTATGTTTGATGCTTTGCCTGTGGGGAGTCTGGCCGCGCCATCCAGCTCGTCATGGTCACGGCTCATGGGAGGTCGAGGTCGCCCAAGGTGAGCGCGACATCGAGTGCTGGGCGATGCTGCTGGTACTGCCTCCGGGTTGGTTGGGTGACCTCGGCTTCTTCCTCGCTTGAACGGCCTTGTCGGTGTCGGACGGTCGTATGGCGGATGGCTTCAGTGTTTGGTAGGGCCGTCCGCTCCAATCCAGCGATCTTCACTGCTCCCGTGGTTTCCCGGAAGGTACGGAACTCGGGAGGCGCTAACGCAGGGTCTCCTCGCGCCAGTCCGTTTTGTGGGGATTGAGTGCGCGTCCGTGTCGGTGGCGGCTGGCCAAGCTTGGCTCGCATGATCTTCCACTGAGCCAGGCCAACCGTAGATCGTCTCGGGTTGCTAGCGAGTGTTCTGTTGTTGCTCAAGGTTGCGGCGGTCTTTTGCCGGATTAGTGTGGTTTCTGTGGGTGCCCGGTTGCGGTGGCCCCTGACAGGTCGGCGCGGACGCTTCGGTCGCTGTGGGCCGGAGTCACTTCGGCTGGGCTCGGCGGCAGGGGTTTGGTGATTCGGCTGTGGGTCTGTGCATGGTTGCTGTCCCCGGGGCCTACGGCCCCCGAGAACTTCGGCTAGGTGACCGGGTTTCCCTTTCTATGCCCGGAAGGGGTGAAATCTCCCGCAACGCGGCCAGCCTCCAAGACGGGCAAATTGTTTTCCAGAACGACTGTACGACAGCGTGACTGTTCGATAACATAGAGTTATGTGTTCGAGTGAGATCGATACCGCGTCGATGTCCACCAGCCAACTGGTGCACGCGGCCGCCTCGATCGCCACCGAACTCGCCACCCGCCCCGCCCCCGAATCAGCAGCGGCGTGCCTGGAACTCACCGAAACCCTCGCCACCGCCACCGACCTGCATGAAGCCGCCCTGTCGGAATTGATCGGCGCCGTCGACCGGTCCCGCGAAGTGCAGCGGTGGGGATACCCCTCCACCCGATCCTGGCTGCGGTCCCGCCTCGGCATGCGCGAAGCCCGCGCCAAGGAACGCCTCACCCTGGCCCGCCAGCGCCACCGCGTCCCCGAGATGACCGAGCGCTGGACCACTGGTCACCTCTCCAACGGCTACGCCGCCACCATCGCCGACGCCGTCACCCGACTCGATGACGATGACTGCGGTAAAGCCGAAGACATCTTGCTGGGCATGGTCGACCAGGGCTTCTCCGCCGGGAAGGTCGCCAGCTTCGGTAAGCGGATCCGCGATGTCATCGCCGAACGCGACGGCACCGAACAGGCCCCCGAAGACGTGGCGCGCGGCTACGAACAATCCTGGATCGACTCGACACGGTCCCTCGACGGTGGCCGCTACATCAAGGGCTGGCTGAACGCCGAAGACGCCGCCATCTGGGACGGCACCCTCGGGCCGCTGGCCAAACCCGCAGGAACCGACGACCACCGCGACCTGTCCGAACGCACCGCCGCCGCACTCACCACAGTCCTGTCGGGCGGGCACAAGGCCACCAAGGTCACCGTCATCTGCGACCTGGACACCCTCACCGGCGGCCAAGCCCCCGCACGCCTCACCGACGGAACCCCCATCCCCGCCGCCCAAGCCCGCCGCATCGCCCTCAGCGCAGGGGTGTCTCCGCTCCTGCTCGGCGGCGGCAACACCCCGCTCTACCTGGGCCACCGGGTCCGGTTCGCCACCGCCCCACAGCGCCAAGTCCTGGAGACCCTGTACTCCACCTGCGCCGTCCAGGGCTGCGAAGTCCCCGGGACGCTGTGCGAGGTCGACCACGTCAACGGCTGGGCCCTCGGACGAAGCCCCACCGACATCGACAAGCTCGCCCTCACCTGCGGCTGGCACAACCGCTTCAAGCACACCCACCCGCACCAGATCACCATCACCAAAGACCCGACCGGACGCTACCGCTACCGCCTCCTCCCACCCGACACCCCACCACCCACCCCTCAAACACCACCCGCCACCAAACTCTGGACCACCACCACACACCACGCCCACCCACGCCCCCGCCGCACCCGACCAACCACCCCCAGAAGCCGCCGCCAAACCGCCGGCCCCTAACGCCAACTGCAGAGGAGCCAAAGCGAGTACCGCCTCACCCTGAAGCAGATCCATCGGCGACTTCGGCGACCTAATACCAGCGGCAGGGGAGTCAAAGCGGGTAGCGCCCAAGGGATGTCAGGTGCGGAGTTCCTTGGCAGCCGTCCGATCTTTGATGGATGTCCAGTCCTTTAGCGACTTCACGTCCGCGGCTCGGTGTGCGGGGTTCCGTGCGTTCTTCGTAGCTCCGCCACCGACATCGTGATGGTCAAGGCACAGGGGGCGACCAGCGTGATGCGGCCGTTCTGGTCAGGAACAGGCCACCTGCCGCCGCGCCCGCGCGAGCCGAGGACGCTGCCGAGCCAGCCACCGGTCACGAACTGCCGAGCTAGGAGACGGAGATCCGGGCTAAAAGATGTGCACGCGACGGGCCTGGACGTCGAGACCCCCAGTACGACGGTCGCCCTCTCCTAACCCCCCCGCCAGAAGGTGACGCGGTGCCCGGCGCGGACGCCATCGTCGGCGGCTACACCGCCCAGCAGGCCGACACTGGACGGTCCGCAGTGCGCCGACCTCGCGCTGCCCGTTCTCGCGGGACGCGTCGCCTGCGAGGTCCCCGCCCCGCCAGACGGTGAGCGCCTCGGGGACCCTGCTCCCGCGCCCGCCGGACGAGCGCGAGGTCGCGGCGGCCGTGGCGCGGGAGCCGCGCGCACACCGCCTTGACGGGCCGATGAGGACGAGGGCAATGAACAGGTGCTGCTTCTGGCCGACCGGACAGCTGGGTTTGTCGCAGGTCGGCGGGCCGCTGATCGTGGTGGGCGCGGGCCTGCCGCACCACGCCGATCTTGCGCCACTTCCGTCCCCCGGTCCTCAGTTCGGGTGGGGGGCGCGGCACGGCGGTCACGTCCGGCGGGGAGTGGTGTAATAGTTGATCTTCGTGTGAGCCTGTTGTCGCAGGTTAAGCAGCGAGCTCGCGGTTGTCGATGGTGTGGTGCCTGCCGTCCTCCTCGTGCAGCCCGAGTTCTGGCCGGAAACTGCAGGCCCATGTGGTGGCCAACCCCGGTCCACTCGGCTGTCTGCTCCATCAGCACGACGTCAACGAGGCGGAGGAGCGCGGCTCGAGCAGGGAAGATCCCGACCCACCTCGGTCCGCTGGCGAATCTCCTCATCCGGCTGCCTTCGAATTGTTGGCCCTGCTCCGCCGCCATGGCTGCGACGGCAACGCGGTGGAGGCTCAGCAGACCGGGTTCAGAGCCTGGTCCAGGTGCTCTGTCGCGTCAGGAGGCTTGTCCTTCAGCACGGGCTTCCTCGGCGGCGGGCCTCGAAGAGGGGGGCGCGGCCGGAGCCTTACTGCGCACGGCGAACGGGTCGGACCGCCCGTCGCGCCGGGCGGCTTGCGCCTCCTGGTGGACGGGTCAGCCCGCCCCGTCACACTGTCCGGCGGGCGGCTCGGGTCACCTCGTGGGGGGCTGGCCGCTCCTCCGCCTCGCGCCGCGCGCGGGACCCGCCCTCGCGCCGGTTCGCCTCGCGCTGGCCGGGTTCGCGGCGGGGGCCGTCCTGCGCCGCGCTCGAACCAGTCCGGCTGCTCCGACCACCAGGACCCCTCGGGCCACTGGGGTTCCTCGGACCAGCTCGCCTCCCAGACTGCCGGTCTCGATGAGGGGTCTGGTCGAAGATGGTGCGTACCAGCGTGGCCACCCACGGCTGGCAGCACTTGGGTCATCCTGGTCAGCCGCAGCTAATGTGCGCTCGGCAGCGGTGGCCTGATCACCTCGACCCGTTCGGCATGGGCTGGCCACCCTCACGCACCTTCCGGGGCGGGGTGTCGAGCATCTAGTGCATTTCGCTGACCTGGAGATGCCAGCCGCTGCGGCGATCACCCAAGCAGCTATGAGGTGGATAACCCTCTGACCAGGGCCTGATCGACCCGGCGACGCCGCTTCGGAAGCGATTCCGGGAAGTAGGACTCCGCACCATGCTGTCCATGGCGTGTGCTCTTATCCTTCGGTCCTGGTGGCGTTTCACGTCACGGCGCCATGCCCCTCGCCGACCAGGGGCTTCGCAGGCTTCCGTCGGGCGACCATCGGTCTGTCCGGTGCAAGGTGGTCGCTTGCCGATCGGCATGTCGGTATGTCGCCAGGTGAAGGCTGGCGGCGCGACGGATGCTCTCGCGAAGCTTCACGAGAGTGGCCTAGTGCGCTGATCACATACGTTCGCCGGGTTGGTGACACGCCGGTCGGGGTCCGTGGGACCGCGGAGGACGTCGCCTTCCCGTCCGGGACGACGGGCAAGACCGGAACGGCGGAATTCGGGGAAGGTGGCGACCCGCCCACCCGCGCATGATTCATCGACTACCGCGCCGACCTGGCGTTCGCCGTGAGCGTTGAGGGCGGAGGGACAAGCGCCGAAGCCGCTGCCTCCATCGCGGACGCGATTCCTCAAGGCCACCGGGTGAGGAGCCGAGGGCAGGCCGCCGTCCTCGCGGCCGAGGTGCTCACCGTGCCTGTTGAGCTCTTGAGGCCGACCAGGCCGTCCAGCCCCGGCTGAGCACATACGCGGCCAGCAGCATGAGCGTGACCACTCCGTCGGCGATCAGCGCTGCGCCGGCGCCGTCGGTCTCGCTGCCGAAGGACAGGGCGGCCAGGGTCAGGCCGAGTTTGTTGAGGATGGCGAGCTCCCAGATCCCGGCGTAGAGCCGGGGGCGGTAGCCCAGCAGCAGGAACACGCCCGCGAAGACACCGAAACCGAGCATGCGCCAGGTCTCGACCATGCGTGTGGCGGGTCCGGCGTCCGCGACGTCGCCCACTGCGCCGGCCACCGCGGCGGCGGCCCCGGCGGCAGCGAGGACGAGCAGGGCCCGCGCGACGCGGTCACGGATCCGCGCGGAGCCGGTGTCGGTCTCGACGTGAATGGATTGGGCACGAGCGGGCATCGATGTCACCTTTCTCCCTAACGGTGTTAGGACGCTACCCTAACAGCGTTAGGGTGAACTGGAAAGGCGGGACGGATGGCTTCCCACGCACTGAGTCGGCTCACCCCCCGAGCCCGGGAGATCGTGCAGACCGCGCGGCAGCTCCTCGAGCAGGAGGGCCCCGATGCGCTATCGATGCGTCGGCTCGCCGCCCAGCTCGGGATCCGCGCCTCCTCGATCTACGAGCACCTCCGCGACAAGCAGGCACTGGAGGCGGCGCTGATCTCGGTCGGCTTCGAGGAGCAGGCCGAACTGTTCGCGCAGGCCGTCCATCGATCCGACGCGCCGATCGCCGCCCTCACCGCCGCGTACCGCGACTTCGCGCGCCGCCAGCCGAACCTCTACCGGCTGATGACCGAGCGGCCCCTGCGCCGCGACCTGCTCACCCCCGGCGTCGAGGAGGCGGCCGCAATGCCGCTTCTCGACGCCACCGGCGGTGACCACGAACGCGCACGGGCCATCTGGGCCTTCACGCACGGCATGGTCATCCTCGAACTGAACCAACGCTTTCCACCCGACGCGGATCTCGACACCACCTGGCACAAGGGCATCGACGCGTTCCACGATGCGGGCAGCTAATGCGGTGTCCATGAACGTTTGCCGGTTTGGTCACGTTGCCTTGGTGCGTGGGCGGGCCAAGCGTTGTTGTCGTTCGCTGCGGATGCGGGCGCGTTCGCGGCGTTGGCGGCCAGGGCGTCGGGGTGGCGGGCGTTGGCGTTGCGCCACCGCAGGGACGCGTGCAGCCTGCGGGCGAGCACGGTGTGGTCGGGATGGCTCGTATCGCCCATCACACGAAGGTCCGCAAGGGCCCGAACTGTGCTTCGGTCGGGTTCGCCCACGAGGCGTAGGTCGGTGTCAGGCACAACTCGACCTTGTTCTTGTTCGCCCAAGTGCGGATCGCCGGGGTCTTGTTCGCCGACAGGTTGTCCATGATCACGTAGATGGGTGCGCCGTCGGGGCGCGCGGCCCGGATCGACTTGAGCGCGGCGAGTGAGTGATCGCCGCCCTTGCGTCTGCGGATCACACCCCCAACTGGTCATCGCCCAGGGAGTAAAAACCGTGGAGGTAACGGACGCCGTGGGTGCGCCGGTAGGTCGCCGGCAGCCGGTCCGGCCGGGACGGCGCGCCCACGCCGACACGTGGCATGGGCGGATCGATAGCGGCCCGAACTGGTCGAAAACGAAAGTCCGATCGGGGAAACGGCTGGTGACGTGCTTGATGCGATCCAGCTTGGCATCGGAGTCCGGATCGGACGATTCCTTCCAGGCCCGGGTGCGCTCGAAGGAGATTGCGCGTGAGCCGCAGGATCTGCCGGAGCCGTTCCAGGCCGATATCGATGGTGCGAGGGGCCCCGGCCGCCAGATAATCGGCGAGCTTGCGGACGCTTCAGTGCGTGAACGGACGTTCCAGCTCGACCGGATGCGTGGTGGCCGTCTCGACGATGAAGGCGATGTCATCGTTGCTGATCAGGCGGGGACGGCCGGCCGCCCACTTAGGGGCCAGGCAGGCTAGCCCGCGCTCGTTGAACGCGTGGATCACATCCCGGACGGTGTCTTCTTCCGCGGCGACCAGCCGGGCAATCGCCGACACCGGTGTCCCGGACGCAGACGCCGTGATCATCATCGCCCGGCGAATCCGGATCGACTCGCCTTTGCCTCGCCGCATGATCTGGGTCAACCGCTGACCTTCTTGGTCAGTCAGTTGCCGTGCCCGAACCGGCTCTGCCGCCCGATGGCCTCACTCTCAACAGCGATGTGGTCGCTATCGAGACTGAGGCCGGCAAACCCCGCGACCGGGTGTCACCAACCCTGCGAACGCATGTGGTCACCGCATTAGGTGGTGGGGCTGATGCAGTCAGGCCGGTGTCGGGGATGGTGGTGTTCGTCAGCGGGTGCGGACGTCGGCTCTGCCCGTGTGCAGGTAGCGGGCGCGGCCTTCGTCGTCGTCGCCCAGGAAGGCGACGGGGCCGTGGCCGGGCTCTGCAGGCAGTAGGGAGTCTCCTCGCCAGCTGAGCAGTTCCGTCCGGTAGGGCTTGTCGCCGAGTTCTACCGCGAGGCCGAGGGGGATCTGCTCAAGCCACAGCCGTCCCTGGTCGTCCGTGCTCACCGTGGTTTCGCTTGTGCTCGACCGGTAGACGCCCGTGTAGCGCCGGGCGTCCAGGCGTGCTGTGGGGTTCGGGACGGGCTCGGCGGGCACCTCGACGATTCTGCCCAGGATCTCCTTCATCAGCGGCTTGCGGTCGCCGCCGTTGGTGAAGACCGCCACGCACACGTCGCGGTCGGGGTCGATCCGCAGGACGGCCGACTGCCCGATGGTGTTGCCGTCGTGGCCGAATACCAGGCCGCCCGGCAGGTCGTAGAGCGTCCAGCCCAGGCCCCAGGCCGTCCCCCAGTCGATGTCCGGTAGGGCGACCTGCGGCTCCCGCATGGCCCGCAGGCTGTCGTCGGTGAGATGCGACCGGGCGAAGGCCAGCAGGTCGCGCGGGGTCATGGCGAGCATCGACCCGGCGGGTGCGTTCGAGCGGGCCATCGCCCAGACCGGGGCGGGACGTCCGTCGAGGTGCCCCACTGCCGCGCGGTGCAGGATCGCCTCGTACGGATCGGTCGCCGCGTGCGTCATGCCCAGGGGCGTGAACAGGTGGTCCCGCATGCACTGGTCGAACGGCTCGCCCCGCACTACCTCGACGATCCGCCCGAGCACGCTGTAGCCCGCGTTGTTGTAGGAGAACATCTCCCCGGGCTCGAAGATCTGCGGCACGTCGGCCAGCAGTTCGACGTACCTTTCCAGGCAGTCGTCTCCCTTGCCCGTGTCGGTGAACACGTCTCCCTCGAACCCGGCCGTGTGGCACAGCAGCTGCCGGACGGTCGCCTTCCGGAACCCGGGAAGGTAGCTGTCCACCGGGGCGTCGAGTTCCACCAGCCCTTCGGTGACGAGCCCCATCACCAGTGTCGCCGTCAGCGTCTTGGTGACCGACCCGATCTGGAACACCGAGTCGACCGTCGCCTCCACCCCGGTCGCGGTGCTCAGTACCCCCGCTGCGGCCTCGACCACCTGGCCTCCGGCGTCGACGGCGACCGCCACCCCGGGTACCCCGTAGCCCTCCGCCAGCCCCGGCAGCCGCTCCCGCAGCCACCCCTCGACCTCATCGATCTCCATCCTCATTCGCCCACCGTAGACGGCTTCGAGTGGATTGCCTGGTCGGATCCTTTCGGCCCCTTCGCGGTGGGGTGGCGGCCACGAATCGTGATCGTGGTCAGTACGTGGGATCGCTTTGGCGGATCGGGTGGGGGTGTGCTCGGCGCTTCCTTGTGGCCTGGCGTCGAGTGCTGGCTAGGGCAGGTGCCGTGTAGTGGTGTTTATTCGATTGTCTTGGGTGTATGCCTCTGAGGATTTCATTTTCGGGACGTCAGGTATGTGCTGTCGTTGGCTGTGGTGCGGTCTTCTCGTTGGTGTGACATTGACGGGTTGCATCCGCGATTACGGACGCATTCCCGGTGGTTTCATCGGGGTGCGTGGTCTGTTAGAGGTTGCCCATGGCTCTTGTGGCGGTGATCTCTATGACCACTCGGTTCGGGTTGGGGCGCGGGGGCTTGTAGCGGGCCGCATAGCGGTGTTCGGCGTCGGCCACGGAGGACGGGTCGGTTCTCAGGACGGCGCGGCCCTCGATGGTGGCCCAGCGGCGGCCGTCCACTTGGGAGACGGCCACCGGGAGGCCCTCCTCGCCGGCGCGGGCGACGTGGCGGGCCTTCGCCGAGGTGGACGAGGTGATCACGCGGACGGTGGTGCCGTCCAGGGTGGCGCCCACCGGGACGGCGTGCGGGGTGCCGTCCCGGCGGACGGTGACGAGCGTGCAGATGCGGCGGTCGCGGAAGAACGCGATCAGGCGCTCGTCGTCCAGGGTCAGGTGGTGTTTGCCGGTCACCGGCCGGATCCTAGACGGCGGCCAGTTCCGCGCAGAGGGCGGGGACGGCCTCGGCGATCGGGGTGCGGATCACCTCGTCCGCCAGGTCGTCGTAGGGGGTCGGGTCGCGGTTGACGATGATCAGGCGGGCGCCGCACTCGGCGGCGATGGCGCAGAGGCGGGCGGCGGGGTCCACGGTCAGGGAGCTGCCGATCGCGATGAAGACCTCGGAGGCGCGGGCGATGTTGCCCGCGAGGGAGAGGGTGTCGGAGTCCAGGTACTGGCCGAACAGCACGATGGAGGGCTGCAGGACGCCGCCGCAGGACGGGCAGGCCGGGTCGTCCTCGCCGCGGGCCAGGACGTCGGCGGTCGCCGACGTGGCGCGGCATCGGGTGCAGGACGTGGTGGCGAGCGTGCCGTGGAGTTCCAGGACTTTGCGGGGCGTCGAGCCGGCCTTCTGGTGGAGGCCGTCGACGTTCTGGGTCAGGATCCGGACGGCCTTCGTCTTCTCCAGGTCGGCCAGTGCCCGGTGGGCGGCGTTCGGGCGGGCGTCCCGGTGCAGGTCGAGGGTGCGCCAGAAGCGGCGCCGGACCTCGGCGTCGTTGGCGAAGTGCTTGCGCGTGAACAGCGCGGCCAGTTCCGGGTCGCGGGTCCACACGCCGGACGGGCCCCGGTAGTCCGGGATGCCGGAGTCCGTGGAGATGCCCGCGCCGGTCAGCACGCCGATTCGTCCTGTCATGGGGGAGAACGTACGGGCGCGGAGGTGAGGGACGCGACCCCTTTTTCGGACTGGCGAGGAATGCGGGCCTTATGATTAGTTAGCGGAGGAAACTACTTGACGGGGGGTGGGCCGGCGTGCCGTCCAAGCACTATCCGTGGATCGCGCTGAGCAACACGACGCTCGGCATGCTGCTGGCCACGGTCAACTCGTCGATCGTGATCATTTCCCTGCCGGCGATCTTCCGGGGCATCCGGCTGAATCCGCTGGAGCCGGGCAACGTCAGCTATCTGCTGTGGATCCTCATGGGCTACATGCTCGTGTCCGCGGTGCTGGTGGTCACGCTCGGCCGGCTCGGCGACATGTTCGGGCGCGTGCGAATGTACAACGCCGGGTTCGCGGTGTTCACGGTCGGGACGATCGTGCTGGCGCTCGATCCGCTGCACGGGAGCGCCGGGGCGCTGTGGCTGATCGGCTGGCGGGTGTTCCAGGGGATCGGCGGCGCCATGCTGATGGCGAACTCGGCGGCGATCCTCACCGACGCTTTCCCGGCGCACCGGCGCGGGATGGCGATGGGCGTCAACCAGGTCGCCGGGATCGCCGGGACGTTCATCGGGCTCGTGGCGGGCGGGCTGCTCAGCGAGATCAACTGGCGGCTGGTGTTCTTCGCGTCCGCGCCCATCGGGATCATCGGGACGGTCTGGGCCTACCGGAGCCTGGTCGAGACCGCGAAGAAGGCGGTCACCGCGAGGATCGACTGGCTCGGCAACGTCACGTTCGCGGTCGGGCTGACCGGGCTGCTCGCCGCGATCACCTACGGCATCCAGCCCTACGGCGGGCACGACATGGGCTGGACGAACCCGTGGGTGCTCGCCGGGATCATCGGCGGGATCGCCGTGCTGGCGCTGTTCTGCTGGATCGAGACCAAGGTCGAGCAGCCGATGTTCCAGCTCGGCCTGTTCCGCATCCGGGCGTTCACGGCCGGGAACGCGGCCGGGCTGCTCGCGGCGATCTCGCGCGGCGGGATGCAGTTCATGCTGATCATCTGGCTGCAGGGCATCTGGCTGCCGCTGCACGGCTACGACTACGCGGACACGCCGCTGTGGGCGGGCATCTACCTGCTGCCGCTCACCGCCGGGTTCCTGGTGGCCGGGCCGCTCTCCGGGCACCTGTCCGACCGGCACGGGGCGCGCGCGTTCGCGTCCGGCGGGCTGGTGCTGTCGGCGGCGGCGTTCGCCGGGCTGCTGATGATCCCGACCGACTTCGGGTACGCCACGTTCGCGCTGCTGATCTTCCTGAACGGGGTCGGGTCGGGGCTGTTCGCCGCGCCCAACACCACGGCGATCATGAACTCGGTCCCGGCGGACCAGCGCGGGGTCGCCTCCGGCATGCGCGCCACCTTCATGAACGCCGGCATGGTGCTGTCGATCGGCGTGTTCTTCTCGCTGATGATCGCGGGGCTGTCCGACACGCTGCCGAAGACGCTGACGCAGGGGCTCACCCAGCACGGTGTCCCGGCCGGGCCCGCTGCACAGGTCGGTGAGCTGCCGCCGGTCGGCACGCTGTTCGCCGCGTTCCTCGGCTACAACCCGATCCAGAACCTGCTCGCGCCGTTCCACGTGCTCGCCGGCCTGGCGCCGGACGACGTCGCCACCCTGACCGGACGGTCGTACTTCCCGCATCTGATCTCCGAGCCGTTCCACCACGGCCTCGTCATCGTCTTCAGCCTGGCGATCGCGATGTCGCTGGTCGCGGCGGTGGTGTCGCTGCTGCGCGGGCGCCGGTACGTGCATGAGGACGCGCACGGCGAGCCCGCGCTGCAGCGGGCCGGGCGGAACGCCGCCTAGCCGCGCGGGCCCCGCCCCCGGCCGGTCCGGTCTCAGGTCACGAGGCCGTTGCGGTCGGGGGCTTTTCGCCGCCCGCCATTGACACTGTTCCGCAAACGTTTTCATAATCTCCGCCATGAGCGCAGACGGAACCCGGGCCTCGATCCGGGCGGTGGCGAGCCTGGCGGGGGTGTCGCCCTCGACGGTCTCGCGCGCGCTGAACTCCCCGGAGCTCGTGAACGCCGAGACCCGGCGCCGCGTGCTGGAGTGCGCCGAGCGCCTCGGCTACCAGCCGAACCGCGCGGCGCAGTCGCTGGTCCTCGGGCGGACCCGCAATGTCGGGCTGATCGTCCCCGACATCGCCAACCCGTTCTTCGCCCCGTTCATCAAGGGCGTCGAGGCGTACTTCCGCGACACCGACTTCGCGGTGTTCCTGGCCGACACCGACGAGGACACGGCGACGGAGGTCCGGCTGGCCGAGGCCATGGTCGAGCGGGTGGACGGGCTGATCCTGTGCGCCCCCCGCATGTCCGGGACGCGGCTGCGCGCCGTCGCGGCCAAGACCAGCGTGGTGCTCGCCTACCGGACCAGCCGCGGGACCCCGGCCGTCCTGCCGGACTTCCAGCCCGGCCTGGAGCAGGCCGTCGCGCACGTCCACGCCCTCGGCCACCGCCGGTGCGCGTACCTGTCCGGCCCGGCCAACTCGTGGTCGAACCGGCAGCGCCGCAGGTTCCTCGGCGCGGCCTGCGCGGAACGCGGCATCGAGCTGGTGGACCTCGGCCCGTACGAGCCGCGGTTCACCGGCGGGTACCGGGCCGCGGACGAGGTGGTCGCGGCGGGCGTCACCGCCGCGTTCGGCTACAACGACCTGGTCGCGCTCGGGGTGCTGTCACGGCTCACCGAGCGCGGCGTGAGGGTGCCCGGTGATCTGAGCATCGTCGGGTTCGACGACATCCCGATGGCGTCGATGACCAATCCGCCCCTGACCACGGTGGCCATGCCCGTCAGCGCGCTGTCGCGGGCGGCGGCCGCCACCGTGCACACCACGCTCGACCCGCGGGCGCCGAAGGCGCCTCCCCTCCCGCCGGCCGCCGAGCTGGCGACCCGACTCCTCATCCGAGGCACCACCGGGCCGGTGTGAACCCGGCCCAACCGCCAGGAGGACCCACCCCATGCGAACTCCTCGATCAGCCCTCCTCACCCTCGCCACCGCCACCGGACTGCTGCTGACCGCCTGCGGCGCGCCCGGCTCGGACGGCGGTTCCGCGTCCGAGCCGGCGGCCGGCGACGTCAAACTGCCGTCCAAGCCCGTCACCCTGAACATCATCGACGTCGCCGGGAACCTCCAGCTCACCCAGCAGATCTTCGAGAACTACAAGAAGGAGCATCCGAAGCTCGTCGGCAAGGTCACCTACACCAAGGCGACCGCGCCCGAGCTGGCCGGCAAGGTGAAGGCCCAGCAGGACGCCGGGCAGCTCGACATCGACCTCGTCCTGACCGGCACCGACGGGCTGTCCGCCGGGCTGGAGCAGAACCTGTGGGTCGACCTCCTCGGCAAGTACTCCGACAAGCTGCCGGACCTGGCGTCGCAGTACCTGGAGCCCGCGGCCAAGATGCAGGAGCTCGCCCAGGGCAAGGGCGTCACCGTGACGTACTACCCGTCCGGCCCGCTGCTGGAGTACAACCCGAAGACGGTGCCGAACCCGCCCAAGACGGCCGACGAGCTGCTCGCCTGGGCCAAGGCGCACCCGAACAAGCTGGAGTACGCCCGCCCGTCCAACTCCGGACCCGGGCGCACCTGGCTGATGGGCCTGCCCTACATCCTCAAGGACTCCGACCCCAAGGACCCGGCGAACGGCTGGGCCAAGACCTGGAAGTACCTGAAGGACCTCGACCAGTACGTCGAGTACTACCCGACGGGCACGACGCAGACGATGAAGGAGCTGGGCGAGGGCACCCGCGACATCGTCATCAGCACCACCGGCTGGGACATCAACCCGCGCGTCCTCGGCCAGGTGCCGAAGGACGTCAAGATCCAGGCTCTCGAAGGATTCACCTGGGTCACCGACGCGCACTACATGGTCGTCCCGAAGGGCGTCTCCGGCGAGAAGCTCGCCGTCCTACTGGACATGATGAAGTTCGCCCTCCAGCCGCAGCAGCAGGCGGTCACCTTCGACAAGGGCTACTTCTACCCCGGCCCCGCCGTGAAGGGCGTGACCCTGGACATGGCGCCGGCCGAGAGCCAGCAGGCGATCAAGGAGTACGGCCGTACGGAGTACGACAAGCTCATCGCCGACAACCCCAAGGCGCCGCCGCTGGACGCCAAGGCCCTCGTCGCCGCGTTCGACCGCTGGGACCGCGAGATCGGCGGGCAGAAGGTCAAGAAGTCATGACGGCCGGGGGCGCGGTGGAGAGCGCGGCAGGCGGCGCGGTGGGGAGTGCGGAGGAGAGTTCGGTGGAGGGGGACGCGCGGGCCGCGTTCGGGCGGCTTCGGCTGGACGGGGTCACGCGGCGGTTCGGGAAGGCGACCGCGCTCAGCGGCTTCGACCTGCGGATCGAGGGCGGCGAGTTCATCGCGCTGCTCGGCCCGTCCGGGTGCGGGAAGTCGACCGCGCTGAACTGCCTCGCCGGGCTGCTGCCGCTGTCGGACGGCGCGATCTGGCTGGACGAGGAGCGCATCGACACGCTCCCGCCGGAGAAGCGCGGGTTCGGGATGGTGTTCCAGAACTACGCGCTGTTCCCGCACCTGTCGGTCCGCAAGAACGTCGCGTTCGGGCTGTCGGTCCGGCGGGTCGGGAAGGCGGAGACGGCCCGCCGGGTGGACGAGGCGCTGCGCACGGTCGAGCTGACCGAGCACGCCGACAAGCTGCCCGGCCAGCTGTCCGGCGGCCAGCAGCAGCGGGTGGCGATCGCCCGCGCGATCGTGCTGCGGCCGAAGCTGGTGCTGATGGACGAGCCGCTGTCCAACCTGGACGCCAAGCTGCGCGTGCAGATGCGTACCGAGATCCGCCGCATCCACCAGACGCTCGGCCTGACCACCGTGTACGTCACGCACGACCAGGAGGAGGCGCTCGCGCTCGCCGACCGGGTCGTGGTGCTGCGGCACGGGAAGGTCGAGCAGATCGGCACGCCGGAAGAGGTCTACACGTACCCGGCCAGCACCTACATCGCCGGGTTCATGGGCTACCGGAACCTCCTGGAGCTGCCCGTCGTGTCGTCGGACGACCGGAAGGTGACCCTGGGGGAGGAGGGCGGGCTCACCCTCACCGGGATCGGGCAGCAGCCCATCACCGGGGAGCGGGCCGTCGCGGCCGTCCGGCCCGAGGACTTCAAGCTCCTTGGGGACGCCGCCCTCGGGGACGCCCCTCCAGGGGACGTTGCGGGGAACCGCATCGTCGTCCGGGTGGAGGTGTCGGAGTTCCACGGGCGCGAGGTCGCCGCCGAGGGCGTCACCGATGACGGACGGGTCGTCCACTTCAAGTCCCCGGAGCGGATCGCGCCGGGGGAGCGGGTGGCGCTGACCGTCCCGCCGGAGCGGGTGCTGGTGTTCGGGGAGAGCGTGCGGGAGGCCGCGGAGGCGCTCGACGAGCCCGTGGAGACGGGGGCCGCCGATGGTGGTTGAGGCTCCCGCCCGGCCCGAGGCGCCGGCGTCCGGGCGCGGGCGCGGCGGACTGCGGCACCGGCTCGCCGAACGCGGCGTCGACCGGGTGCTGCTCCTGCTGGTGCCCGCCGTGCTCATCATCGGGCTGCTGTTCCTCTACCCGATGCTGTACGGGGTGGGGCTGTCGCTGCAGCCGAAGAACGGCGGCGGCCCGCTGCGCAACTACGCCGACTTCTTCCAGGACTCCTACCAGCGCAGCACCGTGTGGAAGACGCTGAAGCTGGCGCTGCCCGCCGCGCTGATCAACGTCGGCGCGTCCGTGCCGATCGCGTACCGGCTGCGCGGCCGGTTCCGGGGGCGGCGGGTGCTGACGGCGCTGCTCGTCCTGCCGGTGACGCTCGGCACGGTCCTGGTCGCGGACGGCCTGCTCCGCTACCTCGGCCCCAAGGGCTGGTTCAACCGGGTCCTGCTCGACCTCGGTCTCGTGGACGAGCCGGTCCGGCTCATCTACAACTACTGGGGCGTGCTGTTCTCGCTGATCATCACCGGTTTCCCGTTCGCGTTCCTGCTGGTGCTGTCGTACATGTCGGGGATCGACCCGACGCTGGAGCGGGCCGCGGCCACGCTCGGCGCCGGGCCCTGGCAGCGGATGCGGCGGATCGTCCTGCCGCTGCTGGCGCCGGGCCTCGCGACGACGTTCGTGCTGGCGTTCGTGCTGGCGTTCTCGGTCTTCCCGTCCGCGAACCTCGTCGGCGAACCCGCCGGGGAGACGCGGGTGATGGCGATCGCGGCGTACCAGGCGGCGTTCGAGAAGTACGACTACTCGATGGCCTCGACCATCGCCGTGCTGATGGGCGTGTTCGAGCTGCTCGTCATCTCGGTCACGCTGCTGCTGCGCGGACGCCTCTACACCGGCCCCGCGACGGGAGGTAAGGGATCATGACCGCGGTCACGCGCCCTGCCGGGCTGCCCCGGGTGCGCCTGCGCAAGGGCCGGCTGAGCGGCTGGCTCGTCTGGATCGGCGTCGCGTTCTTCCTGGTCAACCTGTTCGCGCTGATCCTGTCGGTGGTCGTCAACTCGTTCGGGACCAAGTGGTTCGCCGGCTGGCTGCCGCAGGGCTTCACCGGCGCGTGGTACTCGGACGCGTGGGCGGAGTTCGCGCTCGGCGATGTCCTCACGGTCACGCTGGAGATCACACTGATCGTGGTGGCGCTGGCGCTGCTCCTCGGCGTCCCGGCCGGGTACGCGCTCGCGCGCCGCGACTTCCCCGGCAAGCGGATCGTGATGTTCCTGCTGCTGCTCCCGGTGCTGCTGCCGCCGATCACCTACGGGATCCCGCTCGCGACCGTCCTCTACAAGGTGCACCTGGCGGGGACGATGACGGGCGTCGTCGCGGCGAACCTCGTCCCGGCGCTGCCGTTCGTCGTGCTCGTGATGACGCCGTTCGTGGAGCAGATCGACGCGAACGTGGAGTCGGCGGCGCGGATGTGCGGGGCCCGGACCCGGCAGGTGTTCACCCGGGTGCTGGTGCCGCTGCTGCTGCCCGGCATCCTCGCCGCCGGGATCCTGGTGCTGGTCCGCACCGTCGCCATGTTCGAGCTGACGTTCCTGGTGGCGGACGCCGACAGCCAGACCCTGATCGTCGCGCTCTACAGCGCGGCGTTCACGCCCGGCATCCGCGCGGCGCAGGCCATCGACGCGATGGCCGTGATCTACATGGCGCTGTCGGCGGTGCTGCTGATCGTCGCGCTGATGTTCGTCAACCCGACACAGATCGTCGCCCAGGTGAGGGAGGCTCCGGCCGAATGAGCGCTGTCATATGAGCACTGTCACGTTCGACTTCACGGGGGAGCGGGTGCTGGTGACCGGCGCCGCGGGGCTCATCGGCCGCGCGCTGGTGCACCGCTTCGCGGACGCGGGCGCCGAGGTGCTCGCGGTCGACGTCGACGCCGACGGCCTCAAGGTCTTCGACGCCGTCCCGCGGGTGGCGACGCTGACCGGCGACCTCGCCCGCGAGGACGTCGCTGACGCCGTCTTCGCGCGGCTCGCCCGGGACGGCGGGCTGGACGTCCTCGTCAACAACGCCGCGATGACCGAGCTGCGCACCCCCTTCATCGACATCGACGCGGACGTGTGGGACGCGGTCGTCGCCGCGAACCTGCGCTCGGCGTACCTGCTGTCGGTGCGGGCCGTCCGGAACTGGCGCGACGCGGGCCGCGGCGGCGTGATCGTCAGCATGTCGTCGCCGGGCGGGTCCCGCGCGCACGACGACCAGAGCGCCTACGACGTGACGAAGGCGGGCATCGAGGCGCTGAGCCGGGCGATCGCCGTGGAGCTCGGCGGGCTCGGCATCCGCGCGAACTGCATCGCCCCGGCGAGCGTCGTCGGGGAGGTCCGGCCCGCCACCGACATCCCGGCGGGCCGCACCACCGCGCCGGAGGAGGTCGCGGACGCCGCGCTGTACCTGGCGTCCCCGGCGGCGGCGCAGCTCAACGGGCACGTCCTGCGCGTGGACGGCGGCCTGCACGCCCGCCTGCGCACCGACCCGTCCCAGGAGCAGCAGCGCGACTCCTAGCGTGGCTCCCGGCGCGGGGTTCTGGCGCGGGTTCTGGCGCGGGGTTCTAGCGCGGCGCCGGGGTGGTGCGGCAGGGCGCCGGCGGTGACTCGGAGACCGCCGGCGCCCGCTCCGGCCGGTGCGTGGGCAGGCCGGGGCCGGTCCGGCGGGTGTTGTGGGCCTTCATGACGGACTGCAGGTCGGGGAGCCCGCGGCCGCCGTCCGCGTCGGACAGCGCCGGGCACGCCCAGGCGTCCTGGCGGCCCCACGAGTAGCTGATGTCGAACGCGGGCCGCGGGACGAGCCGCTCCCACCGGCCGAGGATGGCCCGGAGCTGCCGTTCGCTCGGCAGCCGCCAGTTCCGCTCCCCGTCGTTGCAGGACTGCCCGAACGTCTGGAACACCGGGACGATCATGCGGCGCGGGAACCCGGCGCCGGCGGCCTGGGCGACCATGGCGTCGATCGCGCCGAGGTCGCAGTGCGGGGCGTCCGCCCGGCACGGGTACGGGTCGAGGCCGATGAGGTCGAGGTGGGTCTCGGACGGCTTGAGCGGGCGCATCGGCCAGTCGGTCAGCGACGCGAACGCCCGCTGGCCGGGCGCGTACCGGTGGACGATGTCGGCCCGCTGCCGGATCTTGCCGGCGATGTCGGGGCACTCGTCCGGGTTCGGCTCGTCGGACAGGTACCACCCGTAGACGCGCTCGTTCCCCGCGAACCGCTTCACCGTGTCGGTGAACGCGGACGTGCTCTCCTGCTGGAAGCCGCCGCAGGTGGTGTTGCCGACCCACAGCAGGGCCCGGCCGCCGGCGGGGAGGGAGGCGATGTCGTCCTCGTCCGGGTCGACGTCGAACAGGGTGTAGCCGAGGGCCGCCGCCCGGGCGCGGTCGCCGGCCGGCATGTTCAGCGCGAGGTGCAGCGTGCCGCCCCGCGGGGGCGGGGCGGGGGCGGCGGCCGGACGGGCGGCGGCGCCGCCCGGCGCGGGGGCGATCAGGTATCCGGTGACGGCACCGCCGAGCGCGGCGGCGAGCGCCACGGCGGCGAGCTGCGTCCAGATCGGCTTCATCGGCTCTCCCGGCGTCGCAGGTCTCCCCAGCGTCGCACGGACGGAGCGTGATCGCCCGGATACGCCGGGACTGGCCGCCCGCAATCAGCGGGGCGGCCGGTCCGGAACGGCGATGAGGGACGGGCGGGGCGTGTCAGACCCGCCAGGACTGGACGAGCGCGTCCAGCGTCGCCTGGTCGTAGACGATCCCCTGCGAGGTCAGCTCCCCGGCGACGAGCTCGCCGTCGCCGTGGTGCTTGGCCAGCAGCCGGTACACCGCGTACGGGAACCAGTGGTTGTCGCTGATCCGCTGGATCTCGGTCTCGTCGCAGACGTAGCCCTCGGCCCTGACCTCGGCGAGCGTCGCGGCGACGTCGCCCTGCCGCCGTTCGAGGATGTCGATGACGAGCGAGCGCAGGTTCTCGGGGGAGGGCGCGTGCGGCGCGGGCGCCTCGGTCGCCGTGCCGTAGGAGCTGCGCCCGTTCGGGCTCGCGGCCGCGGCGGCGGCGCTGACGACGGCCAGTTCCGGCTCCGGCTCCGGCGCGGGAGCCGGAGTCTCGGCGACGGGTGCGGGCGCCGGGGCCGGGGCGGCCGCGCGGGCGGGCTCGCTCGGCGCGGCCTTGGGGGCGTCGGCCTTGGTCCGGTCGGCCTGCGCCTCGGCGGCCGGTTCGGCGGACGTGCCGGACTCCAGCGCCTTGCCGGAGTGGCCGGGCACCTGGATCTGCGGGAACGGGCCGGTGGTCCGCAGCGGCATCAGCGTGATCTGGTTCAGCGTGACGGGGCCGGCGATGGCGCGCGGCTGCGGCTCCGGCGGCTTCGGCTCGTCGTCGATCTTCTGTGACACGTACCGGTGCAGGGTCCGCAGCAGGACGAACAGGCCGAGCATGGACACTATCGGCGGAACGGCGGCCGTCGCCTGGTAGGAGAACGTCTTGTTGCCGACGTGGCCCACGTTGAAGATCAGGCTGGCCGTCCAGCCGGCGAGGGCGATGGTGAGCGGCAGGCAGAAGTCGAGCCAGCTCATGATGGCGCGGCGCTTTATCACGAAGGCGTCGATGGCCAGCAGGAAGAGACCGAGCTCCCCGACGATGATGAACAGGTCGACCAGCAGGGGGAACGATTCGGCCTTCCAGCCCCGCAGGCCGTGTTCCAGAGCCCAGTGGTAGAGACCGGCATACGATTGGGCGAAGCCACCGGCGGTGGCGGTCAGGACCGCGGCCGCCATGAAGGCGATGGCCCCCCACCGTGTGATGACCTGTGCCCGGTTGGCAGCGCTCATGCGGCGTGTGCTCCCAGAGTTTTTTACCCGACCAAGAGTGATCGCCTGGGAGACTATCCATTCCTTTGGCGTTTCGTGGCCGATTCACGTTACGGCTCGGTCGCATTCCGGGAGGTTCTGGGCACAGAGCGCCAAACGAGCGGGGTGAACGGGCAGGGTCGGCCGGTGCGGCGGGCCGGTGCGGTGAACGGGTGCGGTGAACGGGCGCGGCGGGCGGGCGTCTCCGCCGGGACGCGCCGGTGCCCCGGCGGAGACGTGACTCGCGGGCCGGCTACGGCACCTGAAGGACGAAGTCGAACGTCGCGGTGCGTCCGGTCGGGCCGGTCTGGACGTTCATCAGCAGCTCGGGGTCGAAGAGCATGTCGGTGGAGTTCCGGGGCTCGTTCGGGAAGTAGAGCTGCGTGGTCAGGATCCGCTGGTACGGGGCCTGGACCTTGACGTGGATGTGCCGGGTGCGGCCGGGGTAGAGGCCGGGCACGATCGTTGTCAGGGTGAATCGTCCCATTGTGTCCGTGTATTGATGTCCACGTAGCTTATAGCCGTAGTTGTCGTAATTCCCATAGTAGTCGGCCTGCCAGAAGTCGAGCAGCGCGCGGCTCACGGGCCGGCACGACAGGGAGTAGACGATCCCGGTCACGGTGAGCGGCGTGCCGGGCATCCCGGGCGTCACGAGCGACGAGCGCTCCGGCGAACCGGGCTTGAAGTACGGGCCCTCCATCTGCGGCGGGGTCGGGTCGTCGTCGCCGCCGTCGCACTTCGGCGTCGGGGTGAGCCGCGGAGGCTCGGTCCTGGCCTGCGCGGGCGCCGCCGCCGCGAGCGACGCGGCGGCCGGCAGCGCCATGGCGCCGAGGCCCGCGGCGACGATGAAGTTCTTGCGGCTGATGCCGTCCTGCGGGGTCTCCGCGTGGGCGGCCTCGGGGCTGGTGCTGCGGTCCTGCTCGTCCTCTGGCATGGGGGTTCCTCTCGGGGGTCGGTCCGGGATCTTCCGGCTGGCGGGGCTCCCAGGGAGTGCGGACGCGGCGGGTGAGCACGGTGCGTCCGCGATATGTATAAGCCGGTCGGGGGCGGCCGGTCTTGTCGGTGCGTGCCCGGCCGTTGGCGGCGAGTGCCAAAGCCCGCCGCGAGCGTCGTGCTGACTCGCTCATTGACCTTCCTGACGGGTCGTAGAAGCCTGGCGGGTGGCGTCCGAGACCCCCGCCCGCCGACCGGAGGAGCGTCATGCCCACGCTCGTTGACACCTCGGACCTCCCTGCCCGCGACCAGGCCGACTACTGGCGGCACCTGGTCAGCTCCGCCTTCGGGCCGTTCCACGTCCGGCCCGCGCGGCCCGGCGGCTTCGCCGCCCGGCTGTCCGCCCGCTCGCTCGGCCCGGTCGAGGCCGGCGACGTGGACGCGCCCGCGCACGCGGTGCGCCGCGGCGCCCGGCAGATCGCCCGCGACACCCGCGAGTGCTACAAGCTCGGCCTCGTCCTGTGCGGCTCGTGCGTGCTGCGGCAGAACGGCCGCTGCGCCGAGGTGGGGGTCGGGGACGTGGTGTTCTACGACCTGACCCGCCCGGTGGAGATCGTGTTCGGCGCCCACCGGATCTTCACCGTCGTGATCCCGCACAGCGCCGTCCCGCTGCCGCCGGAGCGGCTGGCCGCGTTCGGCGGCACGCTGCTCGGCGGCGCCGGCCGGACCGGGCGGCTGGCCTCGTCCTTCCTCGGCGCCCTCGCCGAGGAGAGCGCCGAGGAGGCCGCCGTCGCCGCCGGCGCCGGGGAGGAGCCCTACGCCCACCACCTCGGCGGCGCGATCGTCGAGCTGGTCACCGGCGCGGCCGGCGAGTGGCTGGGGGCGCCGCCCGCCGCGTCCCCGGAGAGCGCGGAGATGCTGCGCGCGATCCAGGAGTGGATCGAGACGCGGCTGCACGACCCGGCGCTGTCCCCGGCCGTGATCGCCGCGGCGCACCACGTCTCGGTCCGGCAGCTGTACCGGGTGTTCCGGCCGGCCGGGACGACCGTCGCCCGCTACGTCCGCGCCCGGCGGCTGGAGAACTGCCGCCGCGAGCTGGGCGACCCGTTCCTCGGCACGCAGCGGATCGGCGCGATCGCGAACCGCTGGGGCCTCCCGGACGCCGCCGCGTTCAGCCGCGCGTTCCGCGCCGCCTACGGCGAGACCCCGAGCGCCTACCGGGCGCGTGCCACCGGCCTGCAGCGCGACGACTAGCGCTGCGGAGAGCGGTCCTGCTCGGCAAAATGCCCCGTTTGTCTGCATTGATTCTGGGATCGGGGGAACGCGGGGAGTGACGACGAGAAATGGGGGGACAGGGGGACCGCCGCCATGCCACGACCCGGAAGCCACAAGTACGACGCCGAGCGCCGCAGGCTCCGCAAGGAGATGGAGGACCAGGGGATCGCCAGCGACCGCGAGGCGGGCGAGCGCGCCAACCGGGAGCTGCAGTTGGACGAGCACCACCGGCCCCGCCGCGCCAGCGAGCGCGGCGCGGGTCCGAAGGGGGAGCGGAGGGGAGCGCGGTGAGCCCCGCGATGAACCACGACGCGGCCGACGCCGCAGACGTGCTCGGGGCCGTGCTGCCGCTGGAGTACGAGGAGGACCTCGATCCGCTCATGGACCGGATCGGGGACGCGCGCTGCGTGCTGATCGGCGAGGCCAGCCACGGCACGCACGAGTACTACGCGTGGCGGGCCGCGCTGACCAGGCGGCTGGTCTCCGAGCGCGGGTTCTCCTTCGTCGCGGTCGAGGGCGACTACCCGGACTGCCGCCGGGTCGGCCGCAGCGTGACGCTGGCCCCGGGCGCGCCCGCCGACCCGCGCGACGTCCTGGACGCCTACGAGCGCTGGCCGACGTGGATGTGGGCGAACGAGGAGACCGCCAAGTTCTGCCGGTGGCTGCGCGACCACAACGCGGACCTGCCGCCGGACGACCGCGCCGGCTTCTACGGCCTGGACGTCTACAGCCTGTGGGAGTCGCTGCGGGCCGTCGTCGACCACCTGGCCGAGCACCGCCCCGAGTACCTCGGCACGGCCCTGGAGGCGTACCGCTGCTTCGAACCGCACGGCGAGGACCCGCAGGCCTACGGCTGGAACACCGCGCTCGTCCCGGAAGGGTGCGCCGACGAGGTACTGGCGCTGCTGACGCGGCTGCGCACGCTCGCCGGGACGGCGGGGGGCGGCGACCCGGCGGCGGAGTTCGACGCCCTGCAGAACGCCGAGGTGGCGGCGGGCGCCGAGCGGTACTACCGCGCCATGATCGGCGGCGGGCCGGAGTCGTGGAACGTCCGGGACGTCCACATGGCCGACACCCTCGACCGGCTCCTGGAGTTCCACGAGGCGCGCCGCGGCGAGGGCAAGGCCGTCGTGTGGGCGCACAACAGCCATGTCGGCGACGCGCGGGCGACGGACATGGCGGGCGCCGGGATGGTCAACCTCGGCCAGCTGGCCCGGGAGCGGCACGGCCGGGACGATGTCGTGGTGGTCGGCTTCGCGGGCGGGCCCGGTGAGGTCGTCGCCTCGCCGCGCTGGGGCGGCCCGATGGAGGTCATGCACGTCCCGCCGCCGGCGCACGGGTCGCTGGAGGACGCCCTGGCCGGCTCGGAACTGCACCGCGGCATGTTCATCGTGCCGCCCGAACCGGACAAGCCGCCGTTCCTCACCCGGACGCTCGGGCACCGCGCGATCGGCGTCGTGTACGACCCGGACCGCGACCCGCGCCAGTACGTCCCGACCCGGCTCGCCGACCGCTACGACACGCTCTGCTGGTTCCGGATCACCTCCGCCCTCCAGCCGCTGCACGCGGAGGCGGCGCACTGTGGTGAACTGGAGACGATGCCGACGGGGGTCTGAGCCGGCGCCAGTCCGAGCCGACCGAGCACGAGGAGTCGTCCATGTCCTTGACGATGCGGCCGGGACCGCTCGCGGGTTCGCCCGGCGACGAGGTCAACTTCACCATCGACGGGCCGAAGCACCGGCTGTTCATGCACCGGTTCCCGCGCCGCGTCCACGCCTGGTTCGCGGGGGAGATCGTCCTCGACACCGAGCGCGGCGAGTTCCTGCACGAGACCGGCCTGCTGCCGGTGCTGTACGTCCCCGAGGAGGACGTGCGGACCGACCTCCTGGTGAGGACCGACCACACCACGCACTGCCCGTTCAAGGGCGACGCCGCGTACTGGACGATCCGGGTGGGCGAGCGCGAGGCCGAGAACGCGGTGTGGGCCTATCCGGAGCCGAACGACGAGGCGCCGTGGCTGCGCGGGCTGATGGCCTTCTACTGGGAGCCGATGGACGCCTGGTACGACGAGGACGAGGAGGTCCACGGGCATCTGCGCGACCCCTTCCACCGGGTCGACGCGCGGCGCGCGCGCCGCCACGTGCGGGTGCTGCGGGACGGCGAGGTCGTCGCGGAGACCGAGCACCCGATCGTGCTGTCGGAGACCGGGCTGCCGAACCGGTACTACATCCCGGCCGACGACGTCCGCCGCGACCTGCTGACCAGGAGCCGGAAGCGGACCGTCTGCCCGTACAAGGGAGAGACGACGTACTGGTCGCTGGAGGGCGTCGAGGACGCCGCCTGGTCCTACGACGAGCCGCTGGAGGACGCCGTCAAGATCGCGGGTTATCTGAGCTTCGACCACGAGGCCCTGACGATCGAGTCCCAGCCGCCGCCGGGCGCCTGACGGCCCCGCGGCCGCGCACGGAGCGCGCTTCCGGGTTCTCGCGGTGCCCAAGGCGCCGCCGTCCGGTTTACAGTGCCATTGACCGTGGGCAGTGACCGGGGCAGGCGCCGCGGAAGACGGGCACGGCGGCGAGCGAGTGCGCGGCAGGCAAGGAGACGGGCTGTTGGCAGGGTACGGGGCGTCCTCCCCGCGGCCGGGTTTCTGGGCCGCGCTCAACCCCGCGCAGCGGACGGCCCTGCGCGACGCCGCGCGTCCCCGGCAGTACCCGGTGAAGGCGCCGCTGGTCTACCAGGGCGACGAGTCCGACCATGTGATCGTCATCGAGCGCGGCTGGGCGAAGGTCACCTCGTCCACGGCCGACGGCCACGACGTGGTGCTGGCCGTCCGCGGCCCCGGCGACCTCATCGCCGAGAGCGCGGTGCTGGGCGGCCGGCCGCGCGCCGCGACCGTCACCGCGCTGTCGCCGATCCGCGCGCTGGTGGTGCCCGCCGCCCGCTTCACCGGCTTCCTCGACGAGCACCCGGACGTGTGGATGCTGGTCACCGGCACCTTCGTGCAGCGGATGGACGACTCCGACCGGCGCCTCACCGCGCACGTCGCGAGCCGCGGTCCGCAGCGCCTCGCCGCGCTGCTGACGCATCTCGCGGAGCTGTCGGCCCACCACGCCCCGCCCGCGCCGGACGGGTCGATCGAGATCGGCCCGCCGCTGTCGCAGGAGGAGCTCGGCAGCTGGATGGACGCGTCCCGGGAGACCGTCGCGCGCGCCCTCAACGGCCTGCGCCGCCAGGGCCTGATCCGCACCGGCTGGCGCAAGATCACCGTGGTCGACCTGCCCGGGCTCCGCGAGTTCGCCAAAGAAGAAGACTGACGCGGTGGACGGCTGACACGGTGGATGACTGACACGGGGTGTGCGGGGCCGGTGGGGGTGTGCGCTCTAGGATCTCCGGCGTGAGCGGCGACGGGTACCACCACGGGGATCTGCGGCGGACGGTCATGGCCGCCGCCGTCGCGGCGATCGCCGAGTCGGGCCCGGCCGGGTGGAGCCTGCGCGAGCTGGCCCGCCGCGCGGGGGTGTCGCACGCCGCGCCCGCGCACCACTTCGGCGACAAGACGGGCCTGCTGACCGCCGTCGCCGCCGAGGGGTACGCGCTGTTCGCGGACGCCCTCGAAGCAGCCGGCGACGACCTGCACGCGGTCGGGCTGGCCTACGTCCGCTTCGCCGTCGAGCACCGGGCGCACTTCGAGGTGATGTTCAGCCCCGGCCTCTACCGCGCCGGCGACCCGGAGGTGACCGCCGCCCGCGACCGGGCGGGCCGGGTGCTCGCGGCGAGCGTCCGGGACACCGCACAGGGCGGAGAACAGGGCGGCGAACAGGACGGGGCACAGGGCGCCGCGCCCGGGGACGGGGACGGGGACGACCGGACGCGGGGCATCGCGGCCTGGTCCATCGTGCACGGCTTCGCGCACCTGTGGCTGAGCGGCGCGCTGCCGCCCGAGCTCGGCGACGACCCGGTGGCCGCCGCCGCGCCCGTGATAGCGCACCTCTTCCGTCCCTGAGCGCGGCCCGCCGCGCCGGTTTCAGTGCCGCGAGGCGGCTTCGTCTACGGCCCGCCGTTCGCCATCGCCGTCGCCATCGCCGTCGCCATTGCCGTCGCCGTTGCCGGCGTTCAGCTCGGGACGGCGTTCGGGGACGACGGCCAGGTCGGCCCTGAACCGGCGGTTGAGCGCGGCGCGCAGCCGGCCCCGCGCGGTGCGGCCGCGCGGGCTGTCGATCCCGTCCACCGGCGGCGGGACGTCCAGGTCGACGGCCACCGCCGGGCGCGGATCGGTGATCGCGGCGATCGCCTCGTCCGGCATCGGCCGCTCCACCTCGCTGTACCCGCCCTCCACCGACCGCCGGATGATGCCGGTCTCCAGCCCGTGCCGGGCCAGGCCGAGGTCGCGGCGCTGCAGGCCGACGCAGATCCGGTAGGTGATGATGTAGGCCAGCACCGGGCCCAGGATGATCAGGCCGCGGAAGAACCAGGTCGTCCAGAACAGCGAGACGTGGAACCGGTCGGCGAGGACGTCGTTGCCGCCCGCGAGCCACAGCGTCCCGTAGAAGACGACCCCGGCGACGCCGATGCCGGTCCGCGGCGGGACGTCCCGCGGCCGGTCCAGCAGGTGGTGGATCCGGTCGTCGCCGGTCACCCAGCGTTCCAGGAACGGGTAGGCGGCGAGGCCCGTGAACAGCACCCCCGGCACCACGAGCGCGGGAACGAGCACGCTGAGCGCCACCGTGTGGCCCCAGAGGGTGATCTCCCACGACGGCATGATCCGCAGCGCGCCCTCCAGCCAGCCCATGTACCAGTCGGGCTGCGAGCCGGAGCTGATCGCGCCCGGATCGTACGGGCCGAACAGCCAGATCGGGTTGATCTGGACGAACGCCGCCAGCAGCGTCGTCACGCCCAGCAGCCACAGGAAGAACGCGGTGGTCTTGGCGATGAACACCGGGAAGAACGGGTAGCCGTGGACGGTGCCGTTGGAGCTGCCCTTGCCGGGGAACTGCGTGTGCGTCTGCCGCCAGGTCAGCACGATGGCGTGCAGCGGGATGAGCGCCGCGAGCAGGCCCGGGATCAGCAGGATGTGGATGACGTACAGGCGGGGGATGATGTCGGTCCCGGGGAACTCCCCGCCGAACAGGAACATCACCGTGTACGACCCGACGAGCGGGATGGAGGCGGTGACGCCCTCCAGGATGCGCAGGCCGGTGCCCGACAGCAGGTCGTCCGGCAGCGTGTAGCCGAACAGCCCGTTGAACATGACGAGCACGAGCATGAGGACGCCGATCAGCCAGTTCAGCTCGCGCGGCTTGCGGAACGCCCCCGTGAAGAAGTTCCGCAGCATGTGCACGAGGATCGCGGCCATGAACAGCAGCGTCGACCAGTGGTGCAGCTGCCGGACGAGCAGCCCGCCCCGCACGTCGAAGCTGATGTTGAGCGTCGACGCGTACGCCTCGCTCATCTCGACGCCGCGCAGCTTCGTGTAGGAGCCGTTGTAGACGACCTCCTGCATGCTCGGCTTGTAGAACAGCGTCAGGTAGACCCCGGTGAGCAGGATGATCACGAACGAGTACATCGCGATCTCGCCGAGCAGGAAGCTCCAGTGGTCCGGAAACGCCTTGCGCAGCGCCCTGCGCGCGAAGCCGGTGGTGCCGAGCCGATCGTCCAGGGCCCGCGCCGAGCGGTCCACTGCCCTGCCCCGGGCCTGGGGCGTCGTCGTCCCCGCCATCGTGAGCATCCCTCCGTCGCACATTCGCGGATGTTCCGCATCTGCGAATAAGACGGGGATTTGGTGGCGGATGTGACATCCCGGGATGTGCACCGCGTCACAGCGCGCCGGTGTCGACCGGGGCGCTCCGCGCGGAGGTCAGCAGGCGGGCACGGCCAGGTGGGTGCGCCGCTGGTAGCGGGGCCGCCAGGTGGTCCGGTAGGCGAGCCGGATCGGCGGCGGCAGCAGCCGCAGCACCGCGCGGCGGGTGGCGTCGGGGGCGCCGTCCAGCAGCCAGGGCAGGAACGTGCCGAGCCCCCGGACGCCCAGCTCGCGGCGCAGTTCGACGTCGTAGGTGCCCCACTCGTAAGGCGTCAGGGTCTCCTGGATCAGGGGCAGGACGTCGGACTCCTTGAAGTCCAGCAGGGCGCCGAGCCGCGTGCGGAGGTCGCGCGCGCACTGCGTGAACGTGCGGAGGTCGTGGTGCTCCAGCGCGGCGTCCAGGCCGTCGATCAGCGGGACGACCCGCAGCGTCCGCAGCGCCAGGTCGTCGAGGACGGCGCTGACGCGCCCGAGCCGGCCGGGAGAGCGGACGCCCGCGTCCTTGGCGTACATCACCGTCCAGAGGGCGCGCTTTTCCGCGTTGTCCTGGAGCTGCCAGTGGTGGGCGAACAGCGACCAGCTGTTCGCGACGGCCGCCCCGTTCGGCCCCGGCGCGGCCTCCAGGCGGGCCGCGTCACGGCGGAACGCGTCGTCCACGGCGTACAGCATCGTCAGGTCGTACTTCCTGGCCACGCCTTCCATGCCGCCTCCTCGACCTCCGCACCGGTGCCGTCGCGGACGGCCGTCCCACAGCCGGCCGTCGCACAGATAGACGCGCGGGACGCCTCCGAACGTGACGTGATCTGGAGTCTGACCCTTGTGACGTGCCCCACGCCGGCCGATCTATGCGGTGCGGACGGCGGTGAGCGGAGGGCCGCCGGAGCCGGGCTCCCGGCGTTTCCGAATCTCCTGGGGCTTCCCTTCGGCAGTTCGGGGCCTGTACTGATGGGTGCCGACATGGTGGACCGGCTGACCTGCGGCGAGATGCGGACGGGATGAGGAAGGCCGTCCGGAGGGTTGGCACCGGTACGCGCAAAGCGCAGATCGTCCGTACGGTGCGGGAACGGCGGAGGGAAGGGCCATAAATGGCTGTTGAGGCGGTTGGTGGCGATATCGCGGCGCTGGTGCTGCGGGTCTCCGTGGGCGGCACCCTGCTCGCGCACGGCTGGAACCACGCGTTCGGCGGCGGGAAGATCGAGGGCACGGCGGGCTGGTTCGAGTCGATGGGGCTGCGGCCGGGCCGCCTGCACGCGCTGATGGCGACCGGCACCGAACTGGGCGCCGGGATCCTGCTGATCCTCGGCCTGCTCACGCCGCTGGCCGCGGCCGGGGCGGTCGGCACGATGGCGGTCGCGCTCATCACCGCGCACCTGCGCAACGGCTTCTTCATCTTCCGGCCCGGGCAGGGCTACGAGTACGTCCTGATGATCATCATGGTGGCGTGCGCGGCCGGCGCGCTCGGCGGCGGCGCCGTGTCCCTGGACCGCGCGCTCGGCGTCGACGGCGACCTGTCCGGCTGGACGGGCCTGGCGGTCACCGCGCTCGCCGGCGGCATCGGCGCCGCGCTGCTGCTGGCGGTCTTCTGGCGCCCGGCCAAGGAGCCGGCCGGGGAGCCTGCGGGCGAGGGCGCCGCGGAGTGAGCGGGCGGTGAGCCGGCGGTGAGTTGAGCGCGGCCGGCCTCCGCACACGAGGAGGCCGGCCGCGCGCCGCGCGGCGGCTATCTCCAGGTGTCGTTCGCGGTGTGCGGGGACGTTCCCGTCGTGTAGCTGCGGTTCGCGCCGTTCTCCCAGGTGACGGCACCCGCGTCGGTCTTCTTGATGTACTTGTACTCGATCCTCGTACCGGTCGGCAGCGACACCGTCCCGCTCCAGGTCGGGTACCGGTCGGGGGAGAGCTTGACGGCCTTGGAGGTGTCCCACGAGCCGAGCGCCGGGATGTCGCCGACGATGTAGACGCTCGTCCCCCATGTGGTGGTGGCGTAGACATTGAACGCGTCCGACACGGTCGCGGGCGTCGTGGTGGGTGTGGCTGTGGGCGTGGCGGTGGGGGTGGCGCCCGTCTTGGCGTCCGCGTGGATCGCGACCGCGCCGTGCGCGGGGACGGTCACCGTCGCGGTGCCGCCCGACACCGGCACCGCCGTCCCCGCGCAGCCGTCCCCGGTGACCGGTGAGGCGCCGCCGGTGATGACGTCGCAGTAGACGCCGTCCGCGAGCCCGGTCCGGTAGGACGCGGTGGACGGGCTCGCGGTGTCGTTGAGCCCGACCCAGCCCCGGTCGCCGCGCCGGAACCCGATGACGCCGCCGGCGGTGGCGGTGAAGTCGGAGACCGCGATGGCGGACGCGGTCGCGTTGTGCCAGGCGACCATGCCCTTCATCCCGGTCGACTGCGTGAGGCACTGCCAGCCGCCCGAGCAGGAGGCGTCCGCGACGAAGCCGCGGGAGTCGGCCGGCGGCGACTGCCCGGCCGACGACCACGCGAACCCGTCGTACACCGAGGGCCTCCCGTACGGGTAGGCCAGCAGGAAGTAGTTGGCCAGCACGTAGTCGGCACCGTTCTTGTAACTGAGCGTCGACCCGTCCCGCTCGGTGTCATGGTTGGTGATCATGGTGAACGTGCGGTCGCCGCTCGCGTCCAGCGACCACGACGGGATGCCCGCCAGGTTCGCCAGCGTGCCGTTCTGGAACTGGGTCTTCAGCCCCCGCGCGTAGGAGAAGCCGAGCACGTCGCCGTTCTGGGTGAACGCGGACGGCTTCAGCGCGTCGGTGGTCGCCCCTGGGACGACCTCCTGTGCGATGTAGGGCGCCCTGCCCTCGGCGGTCGTTGCCCTGAGCGCGCCCTTGATGGCGGCGAAGTCGCTCTGCGCGATGTGCTTGGCGGCGTCGATCCGGAACCCGTCCACGCCGAGCCCGATCAGGTCGTTGAGGTATCCGGTGATCTTGTCGCGGACGTAGGCCGACTGCGTCTTGAGGTCCGACAGCGACACCAGTTCGCAGTTCTGCACCTCGGATGTGTCGTTCCAGTCGTCGATGCCGGCGTCGTCGTCGTTGCAGTAGCCGTCGTTCGCGTGGTGGAAGTCGCCGTACCCGTACGGGACGGCCGGGTAGGAGAAGCCGGCGGGATCGAACGACGATCCGCCGTAGGTGGTGCTGACCGTGTTGTTGTGGCCCGCCATGTGGTTGATGACAGCGTCCACGTAGACGCGGACGCCCGCGCCGTGGCAGGCCGCGACCATCGCGGCGAACTGGGCGCGGTTCCCGAGCCGGCTGGTCAGGCCGTAGGAGACGGGCTGGTACACCTCCCACCACGGGTGCGCGCCGTCGCTCGTACTGGCGAGGCTGACCGATTCGGCGGGCGGCGCGACCTGGACGGCCCCGTACCCGGCGGGACCGAGGTGGCCGGTGCAGGCCGCCGCGACCGACGGCCAGTTCCATTCCCAGAGGTTGGCGGTGACGTCGCTCGCGTTGAGCGCGGCGGCGGCGCGGGCCTCGGAGTGGGGGAGCACGGAGTCGGGGAGCAGGGCGGCGGCGGGCGCCAGCCCGCCGAGGACGAGCGCACCGGCGGCGAGCAGGGACCGGCCGCGAGGTAGGCGCGGGTGTCGTGTGGGCGGGCGTGGGGCGAGTGCGCGTTGCATGGCGGCGAACTCCTGACACGAGGCGCCTCGGCGGGCGCCTGAGGGGGTGGGGGACGGCCGTCCGCGAGCAAGCCGAGAATGCTCTCTTCTTGCAGTCAGGTCAAGAGCTTGCGCAAGATTTCAATTGACTTGCAGAAAGATGGCAGGGTCGCGCAGGCAGATGCCCGCATGGCGACTGCCGGCACGGCAGGTGTCAGCACGGCAGGTATGAGCTCGGCAGGTATGAGCACGGCAGGTGTCAGGTGTGCTGCGACTCCGCCTCGCGCGCGTTCACGCGTTCGCGTTGGGGGATCACGGTGTACTTGGGGTCACGCGCCGACTGCATGCCCGCGTGGAAGATGCCGAAGCGCGTGCAGGCCGAACCCGCCAGCAGCGCCGTCCCGCTGAGCGCCGCCGCCGCGCGGCTGCGCCCGCCGAGCAGGACGGCTCCGGCGGTGCCCGCGGCCGACAGGATCTCGCCCGCGCGCATGAACCGGCCGGCCTTGCCCGCCTTGTACGGTTCGGCGGCCAGCCCGGCGCGGCGCTCGATCGTCTTCGCCGCGGCCAGTTCCAGGGCGCCGCCGATCAGCGCCGCGGTGCGCATCGGCCCGGTCTCGCGGACGGGCGCCGCGGCCAGCGCCATGCCGGCCGCGGCGGAGGTCGCCGACCCGGCGAACACGAACGGCAGCTCCCGCCGCCCCTCGTGCCAGGCCGGCACCGCGGTGTCGGCGATCAGCACGGCGGTGTAGGTGGTGACGGCAGGCCCGAGCGCGGCGGCCGCGGCGGTGGCGGCGGCGCCGAGGCGCGGGAACAGGCCGGTCGCGTCGAGGACGGCGGCGGCGCCCGCGGCGGGCCCGTAGCCGGCCAGGATCCAGGAGCCCATGCTCATCGGCGACGTCGGCTTCATGACCCGCAGCATGTTGGCGAACCGCTCGGGCCGCCCGAGGTCGTGGATGAGCGCCGCCGTGGACCCGGTGATGGCGGCCAGCGAGGAGATCTTCAGGGCCCGTGCCGCGGCCGGGCGCCCGGTGAGCTGCGCGCCCGCGGCCAGTACCGACCCGGCGCCGGCGAGCCCGCCGAGGAACAGGTAGGCGGCCACGTCGTACGCCTTCCAGGTCGGCGGCTTCAGTATCGGCCTGCCGTAGTAGGAGGAGAACTCGGCCTCCGGCACCATCGCCGTCTCGCCGCGCCGGCCGCGCCGCCGGCGCCCGCCGCCGCCCCCGCCCGGCAGGCCCTTGCCGACCAGCGCCTCCCGGTCCGGCCGCGCGCCGTGCACGCCGTCCTTGCGCACCTCCGACTCGCTCATCGTGCTCCTCCCTCGCGGCCGTGCGCGGCGAAGACGGCGGCGAGGCCGCCGAGCATGGCGGCGGCGGCCACCCCGGCGTGCCGCCACATGGAGGGCATGTCGCGCGTGGTGACGACCGGGTCGGGCGGCAGCCCGTACACCTCCGGTTCGTCCAGCAGCAGGAAGAACGCGCCGTCGCCGCCGACGCCGTCGTCCGGGTCGTGGCCGTAGAGGCGGGCGTCCTCCACGCCGATGTCGTGCAGCTGCTCGACCCGCAGCGCGGCCCGCTCGCGCAGCTCGTCCAGCGGCCCGTACTGGATCGAGTCGGTCGGGCACGCCTTCGCGCAGGCCGGCTCCAGCCCGCCGCCGATCCGGTCGTAGCACAGCGTGCACTTCCAGACCCGCCCGTCCTCCTTGCGCTGGTCGATGACGCCGTACGGGCAGGCGGGGACGCAGTAGCCGCAGCCGTTGCAGATGTCCTCCTGGACGACGACCGTGCCGAACTCCGTGCGGAACAGCGAACCGGTCGGGCAGACGTCCAGGCACGCGGCGTGCGTGCAGTGCTTGCACACGTCGGACGCCATCAGCCAGCGCATGTCCGTGCCGGTCCCGTCCGACGCGGCGCCCGGGGAGCCGCCGTGGTCGGTGCCCGGCTCGGCCCGCCCCATCGGCTTGCTCTGCTCGATGAACGCGACGTGCCGCCAGGTGTCGGCGCCGAGCTGCTGGGTGTTGTCGTAGGACATGCCGGTGAACTCCAGCCCGTCCTCGGGCACGGAGTTCCACTCCTTGCAGGCCACCTCGCACGCCTTGCAGCCGATGCACACGGACGTGTCGGTGAAGAAGCCCATCCGGGGCGGCGGGTCGGTGTAGCCCGCGTCGGCCGCGACGTGCGGCTCGGCTCCGGCGAGCAGGTTCCGTCCCACCAAGCCGCTCATCCCAGGCCCTCCCATCCGTGCGCCGACCCTTCTCCGACTTCCCGGCGAGGCGGCTCCTACACACCTCTCCCCGCCCGTTGACGCGGATTTCGGCGCATCGATAGCGTCAGGGGATGACCGCTGAGTTCACCGGTTACGCCGGCCCGCTGGACCAGACGCTCGGGCTGCTGGTGACCGAGGCGTCCGAGCAGGGGGTCGTGGCCGAGCTGGAGGTCACCGACAAGCTCATGCAGGCGTACGGGATCGTGCACGGCGGCGTGTACTGCGCGATCACCGAGACGGTGTGCAGCATCGGCGCGGCCCTCACCGTCGGGCTCGACCAGCAGGTGGTCGGGGTCAGCAACCACACGCGGTTCATCCGCGCCGTGCGCGCCGGGCGGCTGACGGCCCGCGCCCGCCCGGTCGACCGGGTCGGCGACCACGTCACCTGGCAGTCGACGATCAGCGACGAGCGCGACCGCGTCGTCGCCGAGGGCACCGTGAACCTGCTGCGGCTCTCCCCGCCCGCCCAGCCCGCCCAGCCAGCCCAGTCCGCTCAGCCCGTCCCGCCCGCTCAGCCCGCGTAGCCCGGCCGGCCGGCGGGCGCCCGCTCACTCGCCGGACATCGCCTTCCACTGCCCGTCGGCGGCGGGACGCCAGGCGTCGTGGCGCTCGTGGAACAGCGCGAACGCCTGCGAGCCGCTCCAGTCGTCCGGCAGCAGCTCCGCCGGAAGGGCCGGGTCGAGGAACGGGAACCGGCGCCACTCCTGGACGAGCCTCGTGTGCGCGGCGAACGTGCCCGGCTCGTCGGCGGGGCGCAGCGCGCGGACGGCGTCGAGGAAGTCCTCGTAGGCGAGCTCGATCTCGTCGAGGTCCCACGCCTGGCGGGCCACGCGGCGCGCCTCGGCCAGGTCGCCGAGGCCGCCGGTGAACAGCGTGGAGGTGTCGGCGACGCCGATCTCGGCGAGGACGCCGCGCACCTCGGGCTCGCGGCCGGGGTGCGGGCTCACCCACACGCCGGGGGACAGGTTGCCGAGCCCGCTCCAGGCGAGCCGGGTGCGCAGCAGGTGCCGGAGCCGCCGGCTGGTCTCCGGGACGGTCGCGAGGACCAGCAGCCACCGCCCGTCCCACGGGCCGACCGGGCCGCCGAACCCGTAGATCCGCTCGGTGCCGTCGGTCAGCAGCCGCTCGCCGGCCGGGGTGAGCCGCCAGGCGGTGCGGCGGCCGCGCCGCTCCCCGGCGAGCCAGCCCTCGGCGGCGCTGCGCGCGAGCGCCTGCCGGACGGCCTTCTCCTCCACGCCGAGCAGCCCGAGCGCGCGCAGGAACGTCGCCGTCCAGACCGCTTCGCCGCCGGGCAGGACGAACTCGCCGAGCACGGTCAGCAGCAGCGACCGGGCGCTCGCCGCGCCCAGCTCGCGCCGGCGCCGGAACTCGGGCCGGGGCGGCGCCGCGTCCCCGCCGGATCGGGCCATGTGCTTCTCCTTCTGAGCCCTTCAGGGGCGCGGCGGTCCATGGAACGCTGTCCAGTATCGCGCCACCGCCGCGCGCCTCGTGCGCGGTCCGCGCGACCCGAGCCTCATTCCACAAGTCTATTGACTGGCGTTTCATCCATGTAGAGCATAAGTGCCACGGTTCCCGGCGACTGGAGACCCCGATGACCGCTGAAACGGCGACCGCACCGGCCGCGTCCGACACGTTCAACGCATCCGACTACCTCCTCCAGGCGGCCGGACGGGCCGACACCGCCGGCCGGACGGCGCTCACCGGGCCCGGGGGCGACCTCGCCTACGCGGAACTGGCGGAGCTCGCCGGGCACGTCGCGGCCGGGCTGGCGAGCCGGGGGCTGCGCGGCGAGGAGCGCGTGGTGCTGTTCATGGCGGACGGGCCGCTCATGGCCGCAGCGATCCTCGGCGCGATGCGGCTCGGCGCCGTCCCGGTCCCGGTGTCGACGATGCTGACGGGCGGCGAGCTGGCCGCGCTGCTCAACGACGCGCGGGCCAGGGTGCTGCTGGTCAGCGACGCGTTCGCGGTGACGGCGGAGGCGGCGCTCGCGCTGGCGCCGGGCGTGCGGCACGTGGCGGTGGACGGCGGTGCCGCGCTCCAGGCGCCGCCCGGCGTGCGGGTGACCCCCTTCGACGCGCTGGTCCGGGACGGCCGCGAGCGCGGCGGCGAACCGCCCGAGCCCTACGCGACCCCCTACGTGACCTCGGACGACTCCAGCGCGCTGTGGCTCTACACGTCCGGGACGACCGGCAAGCCGAAGGGCGCGATGCACCGGCACGCCAACATCCGGCACGTCGTGGAGACCTACGGACGCCAGGTCCTCGGCATCACTCCCGAGGACCGCTGCTACTCGGTCGCCAAGCTGTTCTTCGCCTACGGGATCGGCAACTCGCTGTTCTTCCCGCTCGCGGTCGGCGCCACCGCGATCCTGGATCCCGACCGGCCGACGCCCGCGTCCGTCGCGGAGCGGCTGGCCGAGTACCGCCCGACGCTGTTCTTCGCCGTCCCGACCTTCTACGCCGCGATCCTGAACGCGGACGTGCCGGTGGAGGCGTTCGCGTCCGTGCGGCTGGCGGTGTCGGCGGGCGAGCCGCTGCCCGCCGAGCTGTGCCGCCGCTTCACCGCCCGGTACGGCGTGGAGATCATCGACGGGATCGGCTCGACGGAGTGCCTGCACATCTTCCTGTCGAACCGCCCGGGGCGGGTGCGGCCGGGCACGACGGGCACCGCCGTCCCCGGGTACGAGCTGCGGGTCGTGGACGACGACGGGGCCGACGTGCGGCCGGGCACGCCCGGTTCGCTGCTGGTGAAGGGCGAGTCGATCGCGACGGGCTACTGGTGCCGCACCGACACCACCCGCAAGGTGTTCCAGGGGGAGTGGCTGCGCACCGGCGACACCTACGTGGTGGACGAGGACGGCTACTACACCTGCCTCGGCCGGACCGGCGACATGCTCAAGGCCGGCGGGATCTGGGTGTCGCCCGCCGAGGTCGAGGCGCGGCTGCTGGAGCACCCGGCGGTGGCGATGGCCGCGGTCGTCGGGCTGCCGGACGCCGACGGCCTGGACAAGCCGGTCGCCGCGGTCGTCCTCAAGGAGGGGGCCGTCGCCGAGCCGGCGGAGCTGATCGCCTTCTGCCGGGCCGGGCTCGCCTCGTTCAAGCGTCCCCGCGAGGTGCTGGTCGTGGACAAGCTGCCGACCACCCCCACCGGCAAGCTCCGCCGCTTCGCCGTCCGGGACCTGGCCGCCGCCCTGCTCGCCGCCGACTAGCCCCGGCCCGGGACCTGCCCCGACCAGCCGTCCGGTCGGTTCGCGGCCGGAAGCGGACACGCCGCCCGCGCGCCGCGCCGGCCGGTTCGCCCGTCGAACTCCTGGACGCGCCGCTCCGCGAGGGGAGGCGCGTCGCCGAGTCAGTGCCCGGCGCCGCGCGCCGGGGATCGCGAGGGCCTGGGGGCCCGGGGGGAGACGAGCGTGGGCTTCGACATGGGCGGGGACGGGCTGCCCTGGTGGTTGTGGGCGGCGGTCGCCGCCGCCGTCCTCTACATGCTGATCAGCGGGGCGGCCTGCCTGGTGAAGGCGCGGTGGTTCGCCCGCAACGGCACGCGGGCCAGTGCGGAGATCGTCGGCTGGCAGTTCCCGACGTACAACTCGTCGCTGGGCGGCTACGGGTGGAGCCACAACGTGGAGGCGCCCGCCGTCCGGGTGGGCGGGGTGTTCGGGATCTATCCGGTGCTGGAGTTCACGACGTCCGACGGCCGTGAGATCCAGGCGCGGACGCAGGTGTCGGAGCAGTTCCCCCGGCGGCGGGGGACGGCGGTGGCGATCCTGCACGATCCGGCCGATCCCGAGCGGGTGCGCATCGACGACCTCCGGGGCCGCGGCTTCCTCAACGGGACGTACGCCGTCGTCAGCGGGCTGGTCGGCGCCGCGGCCGGTCTCTGGTTCTACTCGGCCCTGGGGTGACCCGGGGGTGACGGGTCCGTCCATGTGCTACAAACTCTTGACGTACTGACCGTGTTCTGTGGAGCATGTGGGTACGGACAGAGCGGAGGAGCGCGCATGCACGTCGAGTTCCGGACGGACCCGGCCCGCTACCGGCACTGGCGCCTGGACGTCGACGGGCCGGTCGCCACGCTCACCATGGCGGTGGACGAGCGGGGCGGCCTGGTCCCCGGCTACGAGCTGAAGCTCAACTCCTACGACCTCGGCGTGGACATCGAGCTGTACGACGCCGTCCAGCGGCTCCGGTTCGAGCACCCCGGCGTCCGCACCGTGGTGATCACCAGCGGAAGGGAGAAGGTCTTCTGCGCGGGCGCCAACATCCGGATGCTGGCCGCGTCGCCGCACTCCTGGAAGGTGAACTTCTGCAAGTTCACCAACGAGACCCGCAACGGGATCGAGGACGCGACGGAGCACTCGGGGCAGACCTACCTCGCGGCGCTCAACGGCACCGCGTCCGGCGGCGGCTACGAGCTCGCCCTCGCCTGCGAGCACATCATGCTGGTGGACGACCGGTCCTCGGCGGTGTCGCTGCCGGAGCTGCCGCTGCTCGGCGTCCTGCCCGGCACCGGCGGCCTGACCCGGGTGTCGGACAAGCGGCACGTCCGCCGCGACCGCGCCGACTACTTCTCCACCAAGGCCGAGGGGCTCGGCGGCAAGAAGGCGGTGGCGTGGCGGCTGGTGGACGAGGCCGTACCGCGCACGGCCTGGGACGCGACGGTCGCCGAGCGCGCGCGGGAGCTCGCGGCGCGCTCGTCCCGTCCCGCCGATGCCGAGGGCCTCGCGCTGGCGCCGCTCGCCAAGGAGCGCACCGACACCTCGATCTCCTACCGGCACGTGACGGCGGCGCTCGACCGCGACGCCGGCACCGTCGAGATCACCATCGCCGGGCCCGAGGCGCCCCCGGACGGCGGCTTCCACCGGGAGGACTTCTGGACGCTCGCCATGACCCGCGAGCTGGACGACCTGATCCTCGACCTGCGCACCAACGAGCTCGAACTCGGCACCTGGGTGCTCCGCACGCGCGGCGACGCCGAGCATGTGCTGGCGCACGACCGGCTGCTGCTCGACAACTCCGGCGACTGGCTCGCCAACGAGATCGTCCTCTACCTCAAGCGGACCCTGAAGCGCCTCGACGTCACCAGCCGCAGCCTCATCGCCCTGGTCGAGCCGGGGTCGTGCTTCGCGGGCTCGCTGCTGGAGGTCGCGCTCGCCGCCGACCGCACCTACCACCTCGGCGGCGTCTTCGAGGAGGTCGACCCGGACGCCGACCCGGCCGCGGTCACCGTGGCCGCGATGAACCTCGGCCCGCTGCCGATGGCCAACGGCCTCACCCGGCTGGAGACCCGGCTGCTCGGCGACGAGGAGACCCTCGCCGCCGTCCGCGACGCCGCGGGCAAGCCCCTGGAGGCCGCCGACGCCGAGCGCCTCGGCCTGGCCACCTTCGCGCCCGACGACATCGACTGGGACGAGGAGGTCCGCATCGCGATCGAGGAGCGGGCCGGCTTCAGCCCCGACGCGCTGACCGGGCTGGAGGCCAACTACCGCTTCCCCGGCCCGGAGACCCTGGAGACCAAGATCTTCGGGCGGCTCACCGCCTGGCAGAACTGGATCTTCACCCGCCCGAACGCGTCCGGACCCGACGGCGCGCTGCGCCGCTACGGCACCGGCCGCCGCGCCGACTTCGACCGAAAGCGAGTCTGACCCCATGCCGACCACGGCCGACTACGGCGAGAAGATCCCCAACAACGTCGGCCTGCACGAGGACCGGCGCCTCCAGCGGGCGCTGGAGTCGTGGCAGCCCGACTTCCTGAACTGGTGGGAGTCGATGGGCCCGACCCTGCCCACCCAGGACGTCTACCTGCGGACCGCCGTGAACGTCGGCCGCGAAGGCTGGGCGCACTTCGGGCACGTCGCCATGAAGGACTACCGCTGGGGCATCTTCCTCGCCGAGCGGGACGGCGACCGGCGCATCGGCTTCGGCGCGCACAAGGGCGAGCCCGCCTGGCAGAAGGTCCCCGGCGAGTACCGCGCGGACCTGCAGCGCCTCATCGTCATCCAGGGCGACACCGAGCCCGCGTCCGTGGAGCAGCAGCGCAACCTCGGGGCGACCGCGCCGAGCCTGTACGACCTGCGCAACCTCTTCCAGGTGAACGTGGAGGAGGGCCGCCACCTGTGGGCGATGGTCTACCTCCTGCACGCCTACTTCGGACGCGAGGGCCGCGAGGAGGCCGAGGAGCTGCTGCACCGCAACTCCGGCAGCGAGGAGTCGCCGCGCATCCTCGGCGCCTTCAACGAGGAGACCCCCGACTGGCTGTCGTTCTTCATGTTCACCTACTTCACCGACCGGGACGGCAAGTTCCAGCTCGGCACGCTGAAGGAGTCGGGCTTCGACCCGCTGTCGCGGACCTGCGAGTTCATGCTCAAGGAGGAGGCCCACCACATGATGGTCGGCACCACGGGCATCGACCGCGTCGTGGAGCGGACCGTCCAGCTGATGAAGGAGCACGACACCGACGACGTCACGGCGCACGGCGCGATCTCGCTCGACGTCGTCCAGAAGTACCTGAACTTCCACTACTCGGTGTCGCTCGACCTGTTCGGGTCCGAGACGTCCAGCAACGTCGCCAACTACTACACGGCCGGGCTCAAGGGCCGCTGGATGGAGGGCCGCCGCAAGGACGACCACCGCCTCACCGACGACGCCGCCCTGGTGGACGCCCTGGTGGACGGCGCCGTCGGGCAGACCGAGGTCGCCGCCCTCACCGGCCTGAACACCGACCTGCGCCGCGAGTACATCTCCGACTGCCAGAGCGGCGTCAACCGGTGGAACCGCATCCTGGCCGACGCGGGCCTGCCGCAGCGCCTCTACCTGCCGAGCGTCGCGTTCAACCGCAAGGTCGGCGCGTTCGCCGGCATCGAGGCCACCCCGGACGGCGAGGTCATCCCCGCCGAGGAGTGGGAGCGGCGCAAGGGCGCCTGGCTGCCGACGGAGGTCGACAAGACCCACGTCCGGTCGCTGATGCGCCCCGTCCACGAGCGCGGCAAGATCGCCGCCTGGATCGCCCCGCCCCGCAACGGCATCAACGGCAAACCCTTCGACTACGAGTACGTCCGCCTCTAGGACGCGCCGTTCACGAACGCGACGCCGCCGCGCGCCCGTCCTGGGCCGGCCCGTCCGATGTCAGCGGGCGAGGTGGCGGGAGATGACCAGGCGCTGGATCTGGTTCGTGCCCTCGAAGATCTGCATGACCTTGGCCTCGCGCATGTAGCGCTCCACCGGGAAGTCGCGGGTGTAGCCGGCGCCGCCGAGGACCTGGACGGCGTCGGTCGTCACCTTCATCGCGTTGTCGGTGGCGACCAGCTTGGCGATGGACGCCTCGCGGCCGTAGGGGAGGCCGGCGTCCTTGAGGCGGGCGGCGGACAGGTAGGTGGCGCGGGCCGACTCGACGGCGGCGGCCATGTCGGCGAGGACGAACGCCAGGCCCTGGTGGTCGATGATGGCCTTGCCGAACGCCTCGCGCTCCTTGGCGTAGGCGACGGCGGTGTCCAGCGCGCCCTGGGACAGGCCCGTGGCGACGGCGGCGATGCCGAGGCGGCCCGCGTCGAGGCCGGCGAGGGCGATGGACAGGCCCTGGCCCTCGTGGCCGATGAGGTTCGCGGCCGGGACGCGGGCGTCCACCAGGCGGACGGTCGCCGTGGTGGAGCCCATCAGGCCCATCTTTTCCTCGGGCTCGTCGAACTCCAGGCCGGGGGTGCCGGCGGGGACGTGGAAGCAGGAGATGCCGCGGGAGCCGGTGTCGGCGGTGCGGGCCATGACCGTGTAGAAGTCGGCCTCGCCGCCGTGGGTCGTCCACGCCTTGGCGCCGTTGAGGACGTAGGAGTCGCCGTCCCGGACGGCCTTCGCGCGCATCGCGGCGGGGTCGGAGCCGGCGTGCGCCTCGGAGAGGCAGTACGCGCCGAGCTGCTCGCCCGACAGCATGCCGGGCAGCCACTCCGCGCGCTGCTCGTCGGTGCCGTAGGCGAACAGGGGGAAGCAGGAGAGGGCGTGGACGCTGACGCCGACGCCGACGCTCGCCCACACCGCGCCGATCTCCTCCAGCACCTGGAGGTAGACCTCGTACGGCTGGGCGCCGCCGCCGAACTCCTCCGGGTAGGGGAGGGTGAGCAGCCCGGCCCGGCCGAGCGTCGCGAACACCTCGCGCGGGAACGTCTCGGTCCGCTCCGCGTCGGCGGCGTTCGGGGCCAGCTCCTTGGCCGCGATCTCGCGGGTCAGCGCGATCAGGTCCGCGGACTCGGGGTTCGGCAGGTGCCGGGTGGCGGGCATGGGCGACTCCTTTCGGCCGCTCCAGAGTACCAAGACCGGTACCGGCGAACCTGTTTCGGTACTGCCCTTTGGTAGCGTCTCCCGCATGGACGAGCGGGTCACCCGGGCGGCGCGGCGGCGGGAGGCGCTGATCGGGCGGCTCATGGACGTCTTCCTCGACCGCGGGTTCGCCGAGCTGAGCGTCGCCGACCTCGCCGCGCTGCTGCGCTGCTCCAAGAGCACGCTGTACGCGGTCGCGGCGAGCCGGGAGCAGATCATCGTCGCCGTGGTGCGCGCGTTCTTCCGGCGGGCGACCGAGCGGGTGGAGGCCGCGCTCGACCCGGCCGCCGATCCGCGCGAGCGGGTCGGCGCCTACCTGCGGGCGATCTCGCGGGAGCTGGCCCCGGCGTCGCCCGCGTTCTTCGCCGACCTGGACGCGTTCGCGCCCGCGCGGGAGATCTACAAGCAGAACACCGGGTTCGCGGTCCGCCGGGTGCGGGGGCTCGTCCGGGAGGCCGACGGGCGGATGCCCGGCGCCGACGCGGACTTCGTCGGCGCCGTCGCGGGGCAGGTGATGGAGTCCATCCACCGCGGCGAGATCAAGGCGCAGACCGGCCTGGACGACTCCGCCGCCTACGCCGCGCTGGCCTCGCTGATCGTCGCCCGGATGCGGCCGTCCGGCACCGGCCCCGAGTAGCGCCGCCGGCTAGCGCCGCGCCGTCTGGAGCGCGTGCTCCACGAGGGCGACCAGCACGCCCCGCGCCACCTCCCGGCTCCGCACGTCGCACATCAGGACGGGCACGTCCGGGTCGACGTCGAGGGCGTCGCGGATCTCCTCGACGGCGTAGCGGCGGGCGCCGTCGAACTGGTTCGCGGCGACCACGAACGGGATCTCCCGCTGCTCGAAGAAGTCGATCGAGGCGAAGCTCGACGACAGCCGGCGGGTGTCGACCAGGACGATCGCGCCGACGGCGCCGTAGGCGATCTGGTCCCACATGAACCAGAACCGCTCCTGGCCGGGCGTCCCGAACAGGTACAGCCGGACGCCGCCGGAGAACGTCAGCCGGCCGAAGTCCATCGCGACGGTCGTGGTGGTCTTGCCCTCGACGCCGCCGAGGTCGTCCACCCCGATCGAGGCGTCGGTGAGGGTCTCCTCGGTGCGCAGCGGGCGGATCTCGCTCACCGCGCCGACCAGCGTCGTCTTGCCGACGCCGAAGCCCCCGGCCACCAGCACCTTCAGCGTGTGCATGGGGACGTCGTCGGCCGGCGCGTACGGCGTCGCGGACGGGTCAGAGGCGGCGAAGTTCATCGAGGACTCTCATCAGGATGCGGGGGTCGGGGCGTTCGGACGGTTCCGCCGCCTGCGGGACCTCCTCGATCAGGCCGTACTGGTGCAGGTCCTCCAGCAGGATCTGCACGACCCGGAACGGAAGGTCGGTCTCCGAGGCCAGGTCGGCCGGCGTCGACGGCCGCCGGCACAGCTCCAGCAGCCGCCGCTGCTCGCGGGACAGCCACACCCGGTCGCCCGGGGTGCGGCCGGTCGCGACCAGGATCGTCACCAGGTCGACGACGAGCCCGCGCGGGCGGGTGCGCCCGCGGGTCACCGCGTACGGCCGGACGACCGGGCCGGCGTCCCGGCCGATCCAGCGCTCTCTCGGCGTCTCCACGGTCGCTCAGCCCGACGCACCCGGCCGTACCGACGCGTCCTCGGCCTCGGCGCGCGGCGACGCCGACAGCGCCCGCCGCACCCGCTTGATCAGCATGGTGGTCTCGTAGGCGACGAGCCCGGCGTTGCCGCCCGCGTCGCTGAGCACCGCGAGGCAGCTGCCGTTCCCGGCCGGCATGACGAAGAACAGCCGGTCGTCGAGCTCTACCACCGTCTGCCGCACCTGCTTGGCCTGGAAGTGCTCGCGGGCGCCGTTGGCGAGGCTGTGGAAGCCCGACGACAGCGCCGCGAGGAACTCGGCGTCCTTGCGGGTGACGTCGCCCGAGGCGCCCATGACCAGCCCGTCGCGGGACAGCAGCACGGCCTGGCGGACCTCGCCGACCCGTTGCACCAGATCCTCCAGCAGCCAGTCGAGCTCGCCGGTGGCGTGGCCCTGCCGAGTCATGCTTCCCCCCATTCATCGCGTGGTTCGAGATCGCCCGGTTCGTCGTCGGCGATCCTGCCGCGCAGCCATCCCGACTGTAGCGAGGCCATCAGATCGCGGCTGAGCTCCGGACTCGGCTCCTCGAAGTCCTCGTCCGCCGGGGCGGCCTCCTTCGGCCGCCCGTTCAGCGGGCGTTTGCGCAGCTGAGGAGCGAGGTTGCGCTGCCGGACGCGGCGCGGGAGCCGCCCGGTGACCTCGCTGTCCTCGACCGCGGCCGGTTCCGGATCCTCGTCCAGCGGCCGGGTCCGGCCATTGGCCCGCCCGGGCGGGTCGAAGGACACCGGCGAATCGGCGGCCCCGTCGGAGGAGACCTGCGCGTCGTAGGAGACCCGCGCGTCGGCGGCGGGCGGTGCGAAGGCCGGCGGCGTCTCGAAGGAGACCGGTGTGTTGAAGGCGACCGGGGCGGGCGGGCCGTCCGGCGGCCCGGTGCGCGCCGGCGGGCTCGCCGGGCCGGGCAGCGCGCGGCGGACCGGGCGGCCGAGCCGCGGCGCGCCCGCGCCGACCGGCTGCGCCGCGGCGGTGCCCTCGCCGATCGGCTGCCACTGCTCGTCCAGGACCACCAGGGCGTGCGGGACGAGGACGATCGCGGTCGTGCCCCCGTACGCCGAGGGCTGCAGCGAGACCTTGATGTCGTGCCGGGCGGCGAGCCGCGCGACGACGAACAGGCCGAGCCGCTCGGTGTCGACCAGGTCGAACTCGACGGCGCTGGCGAGGCGCCGGTTGAGCGAGTCCAGCTCCTCCGGGGCGAGGCCGATGCCGCGGTCGACCACCTCCACCGCGAGCCCGTTGGCGACGGTCTCGACCTTGACGGTGACCTCGGTGGTCGGCGGGGAGTAGGCGGTGGCGTTCTCGATCAGCTCGGCGAGCAGGTGGATGACGTCGGCGACCACGTCCCCGCTGACCGCGGCCGACGTCGCGCCGGTCACCTCGATGCGGGTGTAGTCCTCGACCTCGGCGATCGCGGCGCGCACCACGTCCTCGGCGGCGACGGGGTGGTCCCAGGCGCGCACGGTGGGCGACCCGGACAGGATGACCAGGCCCTCGGCGTGCCGCCGCATGCGGGTGGTGAGGTGGTCGAGGCGGAACAGGTCGTCCAGCTCCTCGGGGCTGGACGCGCGCCGCTCCATCTGGTCCAGCAGCCGCAGCTGCCGGTGCAGCAGCGACTGGCTGCGCCACGACAGGTTCACGAAGACCCGGTTGATGCTGGCGCGCAGCTCCGCCTCGCCGATCGCGGTGCTGATCGCCTGCCGCTGGACGGTCTCGAACGCCTCGCTGACCAGCGCGACCTCGCGGGTCTTCCCGGAGGCGGGGCGGGGCGTCTCGGCGTCCAGGTCCACCCGCTCGCCGCGCCGCAGCCGCGCCACGACGCGGGGCAGCCGCTCGTTGGCCAGCTCCTGCGCCGACCGCTGCAGCCGCCGCAGCTCGCCGGCGTGCCGGCGGGCGAACAGCAGCGACAGCACGATGGACGCGATCACGGCGAGCAGCCCGACGCCGCCCGCGAGGTAGACCCGCAGCATGATCCGGTCGCCGGCGGGCTCGACCTCGTCGTGCTGGAGCTGCTGGCCGGCCTTGTAGGTGGTGCCGAGCCACAGCTGCCCGGCGGCCTGGACGGCGGCCTGCCACCGCTGCGGGGCCGGGGCCCGGCCCTGCCGCACGATCGCGGTCTCCAGCGCGACGAAGTCGGCGTAGGCGGGGGAGTTCACGAGGCCGCTCATGGTCTTGGCGACCGAGCCGCTGAGCCCGGCATGCCCGAGCTCGATCAGCTCGGCGCGGGCGCCCGCCCACTCGGAGAAGGCGGCCCGGCCGCCGGCCTTCAGCCGGCCGCCGCCGAGCCCCGTCAGCAGCAGGTCCTCGCGCAGCATGAAGTCGCGCGCCCAGTACATGTAGAGGACGCCGTTGGTCTGCTGGTAGACGTCGACGTCGTCGATGGTGACCAGCGTGGTGAGCAGCCGGACGGTCTTGTCGAAGGCGTCGCTGTAGGCGTTGATGGCCTCCAGCGCCGTGACGTTCCGCGCGGTGATCTGCGACCGGATGCTGGCGAGCTGGTCGAACTGGTTGCCCACGTCCCGGGTGCGCTGGATCCCGCCCTCGGCCATGTGCTCGGTGGCCTGGGGCGAGAGCCCGAGCCTGCGGAACAGGGCCACCGCGCGCTGGGTCTTGGCGACGGCGTCGTGGAACTTCCGCTCGTTCGCCGCGGACGGCGCCACCAGCGCGGCGACGGCCGCGCCGCGCTCCTCCTGCACCGCCTGCATGGCGAGGTTCGCGGGCTGGCCGACCCGGTCGTGGTTGTCGGCGTACTGGTTGCGCAGGAGCGCGTCGTTCAGCGCCGGGATCGCCGAGTACGTCCACAGGGCCACGAGCGAGACCAGCGGGATGGCGAGGAGCAGGACGATCCGCCGCCCGATCGGGCGCGTGCGCGGGCGCCCGTGGGATCTGGGCTCCTGTTCGGGACTCGACAACGGCCCACTCCTGATCGTCGGCGGCCACCTTCAAGGGTGACGAAGCATACTCACGCCGATTTGTCCGGGGCCAGTGCCCTCACCTGCTGGAACTCGCGTCCAGTGGAATGCGGTTCGGGTCGCCGGAGCGAATCGGCGGGTGGTGCGCGCCGATGCCCCCACGGCGCCGGGCTTTCCGGTGTCTTCGCAGGTCAGCGCGTTCTGATTGGCGCCATTTCGGGCTGACCTCGCGGAATGCGTTCCGGTTCTCCCGGTGATGATCGACACGAGCCGTGCAGGCGGTCGGGACGGACCGTGATGGCGCACCGAAAGTCGATCTTGTAAAACGAGGGGAGAATGAGGCCAATATTGGCCGTTTTGATGCAGAGTCGTGTCTTGTTGCGGGAATTGACGCGTGTCAGGCTTCGGGTTGCTTCGTCCCCCCACAAACGGAGACCTGGTATGCGCAGAGCCGCGCTCGCAACCCTCACCGGGCTGTCGCTCGCAGCCGCCACCCTGGCCGCGGTGCCGACCGCCGCGGCGGCCGGACCGGCCGACGCGAAACTGGCCCGGCTGGTCACGCTGAAGAACGTCCGCCACCACCAGCTGAACCTGCAGAAGATCGCGGACGCCAACGGCGGCAACCGGGCCGCCGGGCTGCCCGGCAACACGGTCACCATCAAGTACCTCGCCGACCAGCTCAAGCGGGCCGGCTACAGCCCGGTCGTGCAGAAGTTCACCTTCGATTTCTGGCAGCAGACGGCCGAGCCGGTCTTCGCCGAGACCGCCCCCGAGCAGAAGACGTTCGCGCCGGACACCGACTACGCGACCCTCCAGTACTCCGGGTCCGGCGACGTCACCGCCCCCGCCGCACCCGTCGACAGCGGGGCCACCGGGCTCGGCAGCGGCTGCGAGGCCGACGACTTCGCGGGCTTCCCGGCGGGCGCCATCGCGCTGATCCAGCGCGGCGGCTGCTTCTTCTCCGTCAAGGCCGACAACGCCATCGCGGCGGGCGCGTCCGCCGTGGTCATCTACCAGCTCCCCGACCAGCCCGGACCCGTCGGGGGCACGCTGACCAAGCCGTACGGCATCCCGGTGGTCGGCCCGACCAACGCGGTCGGCAAGGCGCTCGTGGAGCAGGCGAACAACGGCGGCGTGACGCTGCGGGTGAAGACGCAGACGCTCAACGAGAAGCGCGAGACCGCCAACGTCATCGCCGACACCGAGCGCGGCAGGCCCGGCAACATCGTGGTCGTCGGCGCCCACAACGACAGCGTCACCGACGGCCCCGGCATCAACGACGACGGCTCCGGCACCGCGACGCTGCTGGAGATGGCCAAGCAGATCAACAAGCTCGGCTCCAAGGTCCGCAACAAGGTGCGGTTCGCGTTCTGGGGCGCCGAGGAGGAGGGCCTGCTCGGCTCGCAGTACTACGTTGACACCCTCCCGCAGGCCGAGCGCGACAAGATCGCGCTGATGCTCGACTTCGACATGCTCGCCTCGCCCAACTACGTGAACTTCGTGTACGACGGCGACGACAGCGCGGGCGAGAACAACGTCGAGCCGCCTGCGGGGTCCGGCGCGATCGAGAAGGCGTTCACCGACTACTTCGCGAGCCGGGGCCTCGCCACCGACCCGACGCCGTTCAACGGGCGGTCGGACTACAACGCGTTCATCACCGCGGGCATCCCCGCCGGCGGCGTCTTCACCGGCGCCGAGGGCATCAAGACGCCCGCGCAGGCGGCGGTCTACGGCGGTACCGCCGGGGTGGCCTACGACCCCTGCTACCACGCGGCCTGCGACCGCTACGACAACGTGAACCTCAAGGGCTTCGACCAGATGATCGACGCCACGGCCGCGGTGACGCAGCTGTTCGCGCACAGCACGCTGACGGTCAACGGCAACGAGCTGGCCAGGCGCGCTCCTGCCCAGGCCGCCAAGCGCACCGTGCCGGACGAGATCGGCACCTACGCGACCCGGTGACCCGGTAGCCGAGTCTCGGTGAGGGGCGCGCCCGGCAGCGGGCGCGCCCCTCTTCCGTCCACTCCCTCAGCCGAGCGCCTCGGCGATCTCGCGCAGCGCCGGGCGCGGGTCGTCGTCGCCCAGGACCTGCACCGCCACCTGGTCGGCGCCCGCGTCCAGGTGCCCCCGCACCCGCGCGGCCAGCGCCGCCGCGTCGCCCTGCGCGACCAGCGCGTCGATGAGCGCGTCGCTGCCGCCGCCGGCCACGTCGGCGTCGCTGAAGCCGAGCCGCTTGAAGTTGCCGACGTAGTTGCGCAGCCCCAGATACATCCTCGCGGCCTCCCGCGCCGTCGCGCGGGCGCGCGCGGCGTCGGTGTCGAGCACGACCTTCTGCTCGGGGACGAGCAGCGGCCCGGCGCCGAGCGTCTCGCGGGCCTGCTGGGTGTGCTCGGGCGTCGTGAAGTACGGGTGCGCGCCCGCCGTGCGCTCCGCCGCCAGCCGCAGCACCTTCGGCCCCAGCGCGGCCAGCACCCGCCCGCCGGCCGGGACGCCCGCGGCGTCCAGGTCGTCCAGGTAGCGGACGATCGTCTCGTACGGGCTGCGGTACTCCTGCGTCGCCTCCGGGTGGCCGATGCCGACGCCGAGGAGGAACCGGCCGCCGTGCGCCTCGTTCAGCCGGTGGTAGGACGCGGCGACCTCCGCGGCCGGCGTGGCCCACATGTTCACGATGCCGGTCGCGATCACGATCCGGTCGGTGCCGGCCAGCAGCCGCTCGGCGATCTTCAGGTCGCCGCGCGGCGACCCGCCGATCCAGATGGCGCCGTAGCCGAGGTCCTCGACGTCCTTGGCCAGCTCCGGATCCAGCATGCTCCACGGCCGCCAGATCCCGAGCCGGCCCAGTTCGATCTTGTCCATGTCGCCCCCAACACTCGCCGCGGCCGTTTCATGCCCCCTTCCCCGGTGCCAGGATGTGAACATGACCGACCGGCCGCTCCTGCTGCTCCTGGACGGCCACTCGCTGGCCTACCGGGCGTTCTACGCGCTGCCGGTGGAGAACTTCACCACCACGTCCGGGCAGCCCACCAACGTCGTGTACGGGTTCGCGAACATGCTGGCGAACGTGCTGCGGGACGAGCGCCCGACGCACGCGGCCGTCGCGTTCGACGTGGGGCGGCGGACGTTCCGCGCCGAGGCGTTCCCGGAGTACAAGGCGACCCGGACCCGGTCGCCGGAGGAGTTCGGCGCCCAGCTGCCCGTCCTGGACCGGCTGCTCGGCGCGATGAGCGTTCCGGTGCTGCGGGCGCCCGGCTACGAGGCCGACGACGTGATCGCGACGCTCACCGCGGCGGCGGTGGCCGACGGCATGGCCGTGCTGATCGTCACCGGCGACCGCGACGCGCTCCAGCTCGTCGGCGACGACGTCACCGTCCTGTACTTCTACCGGACGGCCGCCGAGATGGTCCGGTACACGCCGGAGGCGGTGCGGGAGAAGTACGGGCTGACCCCGGCGCAGTACCCCGACTTCGCGGCGCTGCGCGGCGACCCGTCCGACAACCTGCCGAGCATCCCCGGCATCGGGGAGAAGACGGCCGCGAAGTGGGTCCGCGAGTTCGGCACCCTCGACGCGCTGCTGGAGCGGGCCGGCGAGGTGAAGGGCAAGGCGGGGGAGAGGCTGCGCGGCGCGCTCGACACGGTGCGGCTGAACCGGCGGCTCACCGAGCTCGTCCGCGACGTGGACCTGCCGGTCGGGCCCGCCGACCTGCGGCGCCGCCCCTACGACCTGGCCGCGTTCACCGCGCTGCTGGACGAGCTGGAGTTCCGCAACGCCAGCCTCCGGCAGCGCCTGTTCGCCGCCGACCCGGGCGGGGGACGTCCCACGGAGGCGGCGCGTCCCGAGCCGGTGAAGGGCCGCGAGCTGGGCCCGGACGAGCTGGCCGGCTGGCTGCACGCCCATGGCACCGGCCTGATGGGGCTGGCCGCCGACTGGACGTGGGCGCGCGGCGCCGGCGACATCGCGCGGATCGCGCTGGCGTCCGGCGACGACCACGCGGCCTCGTTCGAGCCGTCCGCGCTCACCGAGGCCGACGAGCGCGCGTTCGCGGACTGGCTCGACGACCCGTCCCGTCCCAAGGCGCTGCACGACGTAAAGGCGCTGCTGCGCGTGTTCGGCGAGCGCGGCTGGCGCCTGGACGGGGTCGCCATCGACACGGCGATGGCCGCCTACCTGCTGCTCCCCGGCCTGGCCGCCTACGGGATCGCCGACCTCGCGGGCCGCCACCTCGGCCGCCGCCCGCCCGCCGAAGGGGCCGCCGGGCTGATGCTCAGCGCGCGCGCCGTCCTCGACCTGGCCGACAAGTTCGCCGCCGACCTCGCCTCCACCGGCATGGACGCGGTCCTCCGCGACGTCGAGCTGCCGCTGTCGGACCTGCTCGCCCGCGCCGAACGCGCCGGGATCCACGTTGACGCCGCCCTCTTGGACGAGCTGGAGCACCACTTCGCCGAAGGCATGGAGCGCGCCGCCGACGACGCGGCCGAGATCGCCGGGCGGCGCTTCAACCCCGGCTCGACCAAGCAGCTCCAGGAGGTGCTGTTCGGCGAGCTGGACCTGCCCCGCACCAAGAAGATCAAATCCGGCTACTCCACCGACGTGGACGCGCTGACCTGGCTCGCGACGCAGACCGGCAACGGGCTGCCGGAGGTGCTGCTGCGCCACCGCGACCAGGCGCGGCTGCGCACGACCGTCGCCGGGCTGATCCGGGAGATCGGCGCGGACGGCCGGATCCACACCACCTTCCAGCAGACCGTCGCCGCCACCGGCCGGCTCACCTCGACCGAGCCGAACCTCCAGGTCATCCCCGTCCGCACCGAGGAGGGGCGGCGCATCCGGCGCGCGTTCCTCCCCGGGCCCGGCTACGAGTCGCTGCTGACCGCCGACTACGGCCAGCTCGAACTGCGCGTCATGGCGCACCTGTCGAAGGACCCGACGCTGCTGGCCGCGTTCGCGTCCGGCGAGGACCTCCACGCCACGATGGCGGCGCAGGTCTTCCAGGTCGCCGCCGCGGACGTCACCCCCGACATGCGCCGCAAGATCAAGGCGATGTCGTACGGGCTGGCGTACGGCCTGTCGGCGTTCGGGCTGGCCAAGCAGCTCGGCATCCCGCAGGCGGAGGCGCGCCCCCTGATGGACGCCTACTTCGCGCGGCTCGGCGGCGTCCGCGACTACCTCGACCACGTCGTCGCCGAGGCCCGCGCCACCGGCTACACCCGGACCGTCCTCGGCCGTCGCCGCTACCTGCCGCACCTGACCAGCGACAACCGGCAGCGCCGCGAGACCGCCGAGCGGATGGCGCTGAACGCGCCGGTCCAGGGCTCGGCCGCCGACATCGTCAAGATCGCGATGCTGCGGGTGGACGAGGCGCTCACCGCGGCCGGGCTGCGCAGCCGGCTGCTGCTCCAGGTGCACGACGAGATCGTCCTGGAGGTGGCGCCGGGGGAGCGGGACGCGGTCGAGGCGCTCGTCCGCGACCGCATGACGACCGCCTACCCGCTCACGGTCGGGCTGGAGGTCGCCATCGGCGCCGGCGCCGACTGGAACGCGGCCGCGCACTAGGCGCTCGGCGGGCGGCCCTCCCACGCGTCACCGAGCAGGACCCGCAGGCCCTCCTCCTCCACCGGACGCGGGTTCGCGAAGCCCCCGGCGGCGGCCCGCGCGACCACATCGTCCAGGTGGGCGGGGTCGGCGCCGAGGTCCTTGAGCGAACGCGGCAGGCCCAGCGAACCGGACAGCTCCCACAGCGCGCGGGCCGGATCGCCGCCTCCGAGCGCCCGGCGCAGCGCCCGGACGGCGTCCGGCGCCGCCGGGGCGTTGTAGGCGAGGGCGTGCGGCAGCAGGACGGTGTGGGTCTCGGCGTGCGGCAGGTTCAGCGACCCGCCGAGGATGTGGCACAGCTTGTGGTGCAGGCCCATCGTCGTCGCGCTGAGGCAGGTGCCGCACAGCCACGCCCCGTACAGGGCGCGGGTGCGCGCGGGCAGGTCGCCGGGCGACCGCACGACCTCCGGCAGCGCCTCCGCAAGCACCCGGACGGCCTCCTCCGCCATCAGCGACACCACCGGCGACGCGTCAGGGGCGTACAGCGCCTCGACGGCGTGCGCCATCGCGTTCATCCCCGACGCCGCCGACACCGCCGGCGGCAGGCCCAGCGTCAGGGACGGGTCGTAGAGGACCGTCCGGGCCAGCACGCGCTCGTCGCGCCCGGTGCGTTTGACGCCGTCCTCCGTCATGCCCCACACCGGCGTCATCTCCGACCCGGCGTACGTCGTCGGGACGGCCACGATCGGCAGCCCCGTCTCCTTCGCGACCGCCTTGGCCAGGCCGACCGCCGACCCGCCGCCGAACGCGACCAGCCCGTCCGCGCCCGCCGCCGCGGCGGCCCGGCACGCCTCCGCCGCCGCGTCCGCCGGGACGTGCATCACCGCCCCGGCGTGCACGCCGGCGAGCCGGTCCCCGAGCGCCGCCGCGGCGCGCTCGGCGTCCGCGCGCCGCCCCGGCGTCGCGAGGACCAGCACCCGGGACAGCCCGAGCGCGGCAGCCTCGGCGGGCAGGCCGGCGAGCGCGCCCGCGCCGAAGACGACCCGCACGGGCAGCGGCCGGTAGGTGAATCGCAGCGCGTCCATGGCCCGACTCTACGGTCGCGGATTGTCCCGCCGGCGCCCCGATGGGGTAGGGATGTGACGGGGGAGGTACGCATGGAGATCGAAATGGTCGTCGAGATCCCCGGGGGATCGCGCAACAAGTACGAGATGGACCACCGGCTGGGCCGCATCCGCCTCGACCGGATGCTGTTCACCGCGACCCGGTACCCGCACGACTACGGCTACATCCCGGACACCTGCGCGGAGGACGGCGACCCGCTGGACGCGATGGTGCTGCTGGAGGAGCCCACGTTCCCCGGCTGCCAGATCACCGTCCGCAGCGTCGGCGTGTTCTGGATGCACGACGAGAAGGGGCCCGACGCCAAGGTCCTCACCGTCCCATCGCGGGACGTCCGCTACGAGGCCATCCGCGACCTGCGCGACGTGCACGAGCACATCCTCGATGAGATCGCGCACTTCTTCGACATCTACAAGAGCCTGGAGCCGGGCAAGAGCGCCGACGTGCGCGGCTGGCAGGACCGGCAGGTCGCCGACCGGACGATCGTCGAGGCCGCCGAGCGCGCGCGGTCGACCGGAAGCCCGACGGCCTGACCGGGCCTTTACGGCGGGGGAGGGGGCGGCGCACCATGGCGGGCGTGGGCTCCACCGCGGAACCGGTCGTGGTCGCCGGCGCCGGGCCGGTCGGCCTGGTCGCGGCGCTGCTGCTGGCCCGGCACGGGGTGCCGAGCGTGGTGCTGGAGGCCGCCGCGCACCGCGACCCGGCCGGGTCGCGGGCCATCTGCTTCCAGCGGGACGTCCTGGACGTCCTCGACCGGGCCGGCTGCGCCGAGCGGATGATCGCCCGCGGCGTGACCTGGACGACCGGCCGCACCTACCACCGCGGCGACGAGCTGTTCGCCGTCGCCTTCCCCGGCGCCGGGAGCGGCGAGGTCCCGCCGTGGATCAACATCTCGCAGGCCGAGGTGGAGGCGTACCTGCGCGACCTCGCCGCCGCGGAGCCGCTGGTCGAGGTCCGGTACGGGCACCGGGTCCGCGCGGTGCGCCAGGACGGGGGCGGCGTCGAGGCCGACGCCGAGACCGGCGCGGGCGCCGCCACCGTGCGCGGCACGCACCTGGTCGGCGCGGACGGCGGGCACGGCGCGGTCCGGGAGCTGCTCGGCATCGGCTTCCCCGGCCGCACCTTCGCCGACAAGTTCCTCATCTGCGACATCCGGGCCGAGCTGCCGTTCCCGAACGAGCGGCGGTTCTTCTTCGACCCCGAGTGGAACCCGGGGCGGCAGGTCCTCGTCCACCAGTGCCCGGACGGGACGTGGCGCATCGACTGGCAGGTGCCCGCCGACCACGACCTGGCCGCCGAGCGAGCGTCGGGGGCGCTCGACGCCCGGATCCGGAAGATCACCGGGGACGTGCCCTACGAGATCGTGTGGGCCACCGTGTACCGGTTCCACGAGCGGTGCGCCGAGGCGTTCGGGTCCGGCCGCGCGTTCCTGGCGGGCGACGCCGCCCACCTGTACGCGCCGTTCGGGGCCCGCGGGCTGAACTCCGGCGTCCAGGACGCGGAGAACCTCGCCTGGAAGCTCGCGTTCGTCCGGCACGGCTGGGCGCCGCCGGAGCTGCTGCGCAGCTACGACCTCGAACGCCGCGCCGCCGCGCTGGAGAACCTGCGCGTCACCACGCGGACGATGGAGTTCCTCGTCCCGCAGACGCCGGCGCAGCGGGCGCACCGCCTGGAGTCGCTGGAGCGGGCCCGGAGCCATCCGGACCCGCGCGCGATCATCGACTCCGGCCGGCTCGCCGAGCCGTACTGGTACCTGGACTCGCCGCTCACCACCCCGTCCGGCCCGGTGGACGGCTTCCCGCGCGAGCCCGGCGCGGTCCGCCCGCCGGTGCCGGGGGTGCTCTGCCCGGACGGCCCGTGCACCGTCGGCGGCGAGCGCACCCGCCTGCGCCGCCTCTTCGGCACGCGGTTCGTGATCCTGGGCCCTGCCGTTGTGGAGCCGCCCGGCGGCATCCCCTGCGACAGCTACGCACTGGACGACATCGACACCGAAGGGGTGCTCCGGGCGGCCCTGGGGGCGGGCCCGGACACGGTCCACGTCGTCCGCCCGGACGGGCACCTCGCCGCGGTCCTGCCGGACGGCGACCCCGGCGCCGTGGCCGCCGCCGTGCGCCGCGCCTGCGGACGGCAGTGACCGACGTCACCCGTCGCCACCGCCGCCGCCGTGTACCGTCGGTCCTCCCGGGGCGGACGCGTCCCGGCGACCGGAGGTGAGAGCGCATGGGCGCCGCTGGCAGGGAGGGCGCGGACGACGGGATCCGCGCGGACCGTCCGGTGTCGGCGCGGGTCTGGGACTACTGGCTCGGCGGCAAGGACCACTACGAGGTGGACCGGATGGCCGGCGAGATGGTCGCCCGGCAGGTCCCCGGCATCGTCGCCGCCGCCCGCACCGACCGGCTGTTCCTCGGCCGCTGCGTCCGCCACCTGGCGGGCGGGGAGGGCGTCCGGCAGTTCCTCGACATCGGCACCGGGCTCCCGACCGCCGACAACACGCACGAGATCGCGCAGCGCGTCGCGCCGGAGTCGCGCATCGTCTACGTCGACAACGACCCGCTCGTGCTCGCCCACGCGCGGGCCCTGCTCACCAGCTCGCCGGAGGGCGCGACCGACTACATCGACGCCGACGTCCGCGACCCCGGCCGCATCCTCGCGCAGGCCGCCGCGACGCTCGACTTCGACCGGCCGGTCGGGCTGATGATGCTCGCCCTGCTGCACCTCATCACCGACGACGAGGAGGCCCGCGCCATCCTGGACCGGCTCGTCGGCGCGCTCGCCCCGGGCAGCTTCGTGGCGCTGTCGCACGCCTGCCTGGACGTGGACGTCACGCACACCGCCGTCAAGGCGTGGAACGAGAGCGGCACCCCGCACCCGCTCAGGGCCCGGACCGCCGCGGAGATCGAGGCGCTGTTCGACGGCCTGGAGCTGGTGGAGCCGGGCGTCGTGTCGTGCTCCCGGTGGCGCCCCGAGCCCAATCCGTGGGGCGAGCCGCAGGAGACCATGACCTTTTGTGGAGTGGCGAGAAAACTGGCCGCCTGACGAACTTCGTACGAAGATCAGGGGAATTGTCCGACACCATTTCCCGGAGGCAGTCCTTGGCGCATATCGAACTGGACGAGAACGTCCCGGGGCTGCCGTCCCTGCTCCGGTTCCGGCCGGAGACCGCGGGACCGCTGACCGCGCTCGCGGAGGCCCTGCTGCGCGGCCCGAGCCCGCTCCCGCCCGGCGAGCGGGAGCTGATCGCCGCCTACGTGTCCGAGCTGAACGGCTGCCGGTTCTGCGCGTCGTCGCACGGCGCGTGCGCCGCGGTACAGCTGCCCGGCGGGATGACGCTCGTCCAGCAGGTCCACGCCGACCCCGAGGCGGCGCCGGTCTCCGCCAAGCTGCGCGCCCTGCTCGGCATCGCCGCCGCCGTCCAGCGCGGCGGCAACGAGGTCGGCGCGGAGCATGTCGCGGCCGCGCGGGACGCCGGCGCCACCGACGTCGAGATCCACGACACCGTGCTCATCGCCGCCGCGTTCTGCATGTACAACCGGTACGTGGACGGCCTCGGCACCAGCGCCCCGGAGGACCCGGCCGCCTACGTGCGGATGGCCGAGCGGCTCGTCGCCGACGGCTACGGGATCGCCGCGGGCCCGCGCTGAAACCCGGTCGACCGGGGCGCCCCCGGCCGGGATCATGGGTCGGGTGAAGATCCGGCTCACCGGCGGTGTGGTGGCGTCGGGCCGGCATGCCTGGGTCGCCGGGCCCTCCGGCCCGGTGCGGCTGCTGGCGCAGGCGGACGCGCCGCCGGGCGCCGCCGTCGCGCTCGGCCCCGAGGACGCGCCGGACGCGGCCGCCGCCGGCGCCGTCCGCGAGCTGGCCCGCCTCGTCGCGGACGGCGGCATCGCCGCGGCGGGCGCGGGCGTCGACCTCGGCGCCGGGTTCCGCTCCGCGCGGCTGGACGGCGCGCACGGCGACCAGCGCGACGCCGTCATCGCGGCGCTGCGCGCCGTCGGCATGGGCGAGGCGCACCGCCTGGGGCCGCGCGCCGGGCTGCTGGTGGCGATGTTCGGCCCGGCGGTGACGAAGCCGGTCGGCGCCGCCGCCGCGCGGGCCGTGGAGGAGGGGCGCTGGGCGGCGCTGCACCTGGCGTCGGCGGCCAGCGACGTCCTCGGCCCCGAGCAGCTCGAACGGGTCCTCGCCCTGGAGGCGCCCGAGGAGGCCGGGCTCACCCCCGACGGCCCGCCCTCGGCGCTCGCGCGGTACTTCCGGCAGGTGTTCGCGGACGTGCCGGGCCCGCGCAGGCTCCCCCTCGTCCTGGACCTGTGGGAGCGGGTGCTGGAGCACCGGGGCGCGCGCGGCGTCCGCGAGCGGAGGCTGGCGACGCAGGCCCGCCGCGACCGCCTGGCCGACCTGCGCGAGCGCCGCCGCCACCACGAGGACCAGCGGGTGCTGTTCTGGCTGCGGGTCGCGCACGACGACCTCGCCTTCGAACCGTCCCTCGCCGACGCGGCGCGGTGGGTGCCGACCGAGCCGTACTGGCGCGACCGCCTCGACCGGCTGCTCCAGGACGCGCTCGGCGCCACCGCCCTGCTGCGGACCGCGGTCGCCGTCGCCGACCACGGTCTGGGCGCCGGGCTCGACCGCTCGCTGCCGCTGCTGCGCGCCGCCGCCGGCCGGGTCGACGACGCGGTCGCGGCGCATTCGGCGCGGCGGGTCCCGGGCCTCACCGGCCTGCCGGCGCGCCCCGCCGCCCACGTGCGCGACCTCGCGCGCAGGGTCGGCAAGGACGGGCCCCGGGACGCGAAGTTCAGCGCCTACGTCCGGCCCCGGCTGTCCCACGCCCGCGACTACGCGCTCCTGGTCGTCGAGGACGCGCGGGCGCTGCTGGACGACGTGTGCGGCATCGACCCCGACGCGCCACTGGTTCCGGAGGGTGTGGTGCGCGTATGGGCGGGCTCCGGGCTGGCGCGCTGGCGCCAGGACGCCGGGTACGGCGCGGCCCGCCCACCCGCCGAATGGTCCGGCATCCAGCCCTGGACGGCCCCGCTGCTGAACTTCACGGCCCCGCTGCTGCACGGCGCCGCCCCGCTGCGCGAGCGGCTCGGCTCCGCCGCGGACCCCGCCGGCGGCGCCGCCGCCGACCCGGCCGCCGTGGAGAGGGTCGGCGACCTGCTCTGGTACGCCGACCTGATCGACGCGCTCGCCCAGCTGCACGGGCACGAGCGGGCGCGGCCCACCCCGGGCACCGGCGCGCCCTGGTACGACCACGATCCGCCGCCCCCGGAGGACGACCCGCTGCGGCCCGGCCTGGACTCGGTGGCCCTCGCCGTCTCCGGCGCCGCGCAGCTGGTCGCGCTCGGCGGCGTCCCGCCCCGGGCGCCGCGCGGCTGGACGGAGTTCACCGAGGGCCTCATGTCGGCCACCGCGATCGCCACGGCCCTCACCGGCGACTTCGCCGTCCCGCCGCCGCTCGCCGCGCTGGACGGGAGCACCGTCCCCGGCGCGGGCGTGCGCGTCAGGGTGGCGCGCAGCGCCCGCGACCTCGCCGAGTGGGCGGCCTACATGGGCAACTGCATCGCCGAATACGCCGATGAGGCCAGGACGGGCCGCAGCGTGCTGCTCGGCCTCTACGGCGGGGACGGCCTGCTCGCCGCCAACGCCGAACTGGCGGCGCTGAAGCCCGCGCCGCGCGGCTGGCGGGTCGTCGAGATCAGGGCGCGGTTCAACGACGACCCTCCCGCGGAGCTGGAGCGGGCGTTCGAGGAGTGGGTCGCCGCGATCCCCGGCACCGTCCGCGCCGAGCCCGACCCGGCACCGGAGGAGCCGCCGCCGGTCCGTGCCGCGCGCCGCCGCGCCGCGCCCCGCCTGGTCGAGGAGGCCGGCCCGGCGCTCGCTCCGCTCGCCCGGCGGGCGTTCCGCGCCGTCCCGCCCGGGGCGTCCGCCGCGCTCGCCGCCGTGGCCGGGACCGCGCCGGAGGCCGCGCCCGCCCGGCTGCGCCGCCTCGGTGCAGCCCAGCTGGCCGGGGCGGTCCGCCGCGCGCTCGACGGCGGCGCCACCGACCTCGTCGCGCTCTGGACGGCCACCGGGCACCGCCCGCTGGCGTCCGCGCTCGACGCCCTGGACCCCGCCCTGCGCGACCGCTTCGACCGGCTCGAGCTGCTCCTGGGGGAGCCACCGCTGCCGAAGGCGCTGCGCGGGCTCGTCAAGGACCCGGCCCGCAGCGCGACGTCGGCGACCTCCTTGCCCATCGCGGCCCGCGTCATCGCCAGGAAGTCGGCCTCCAGGTCGGCGGGGTCGGGGACGTCCAGG